>JACPRU010000041.1 GCA_016189835.1 Deltaproteobacteria bacterium
ATCCCGCGGGCGGCTCCGCTGACGAGCGCGACCTGACCGTCGAATCTCATGATTCCTCCCTTCCGTTCAGGCGCCCTGGCGCGGGCGCCGGTCGATGACCCGTCGGGCCTTGAAGAGCTGGCTCTCGAGGCTCCCCGGCTCGACGATTTCGATCGCGCAGCGCAAACCGATCGTGCGCTTGAGCGCCGCCTCGATCGCCCGCGCGAGCGCCGCGCGTCCCTCGGCCGCGCTCGGCCGCGCCGCGAGCCAGCGGGGATCGTACTCCGCGTGGATGCCGATCTCGTCCATCGCCCCCTCCTTCTCGACGATCACCCGGTACTCGGCGCCCACGCCGGGCACCCGCCGCAGCGTGTCGTCGATCGCGCTCGGGTACACGTTGGCGCCGCGGACGAGCAGCATGTCGTCGAGCCGGCCGACGAGCCCGTCGGGAAGGCGGGGATAGCTCCGGCCGCAACGGCAGGGCTCGCGAGTCATCCAGGTCTCGTCGCCGGCCCAGAAGCGGATCATCGGCTGCGACTCCCGCCACAGGGTCGTGTACACGGTCGCGCCGCGCTCGCCGTCGGCGACGGGCGCGTTCGCGTCGTCGCGATCGACGACCTCGAGAAATACCTCGTCCTCGAAGACGTGGACGCCCGGCGCTTCCTCGCACGACGAGTTCATCTGCGTCGGGAAGCACTCGGAGGTGTTCCCGGTGTCGGCGATCGTCACGTCGCCGAAGGCGGCGCGCATCGCGTCGCGCGGCCCCCGCAGGCTGCCGCCGGGCTCGCCGCCCACGATCAGCGTGCGGAGGCCGAGCGTCGAGAGATCGTCGCCGCTCTGCCGCGCCACCTCGCCGAGGTGGAGGCAATAGGAGGGAGTTCCGGCGAGCACCGTCGGCCGCAAGAGCTTCATCATGTCGATGTGGCGCCCGGTTTCCATGGCGCCCGCCGTGAAGCTCGCCGCTCCGATCTCCGTCGTGCCGTGCAGGATCGCCCAGCCGCCGACGAACATGCCGAACGGAAACAGGAAGTGGACGAGGTCGTCGGGGCGCGCCCCCATCGCCCACACCGCCATCGCCTGCGCGTGCCCGGCTCGCTCCCAGTCGGCCGCCGAGATGCCGTAGAGCGTCGGCTTGCCGGTCGTCCCGGAAGACCCGAAGATGCGCACGACCTGCTCGAGGCCGACGCCCGCGTAGGAGCCGAACGGCGGGTGGTCGGTCTGGTCGGCGCGCAGCATGTCCTTGGTGACGCACGGAACCTTCGCCGTGAAGTCCTCGAGCGTGCGCACGTCGTCGGGGCGCACGCCGTGGCGGTCGTAGAGCCGGCGGTAGAACGGGAGCTTCTCGTAGGCGTAGGCGAGCTGGTGCCGCACGCGATCGAGGATCCGGCGGCGCCGCTCGGCCGGGGCCATCGTCTCGCGGGCTTCGTCCCAGAAGCGGCGGTAGCGCGACCGATCCTGCCGTCCTCGAGCCATCCCGCTCAGGCTCCCGTCCTGGTCGCGTCGGCGCGCCGGCGGGCCCGGCGTGCGGCGACCAGCCGGTCGATCGCCTCGACGATCGTCGGCATCGACGTACCCGGTCCGAAGACCGCCGCCGCGCCGCGCGCGCGCATCTCCGCGGCGTCGCTCTCGGGAATCGTCCCGCCGACGACGACCGCCGCGTCGACGCCCTGCTCGCGCGCCAGCTCGCAGACCCGTCGCGTGAGGTGCACGTGCGCGCCGGAGAGGATGCTGAGCCCGATCACGTCGACGTCTTCCTGGAGCGCTGCGGCGACGGCCTGCTCGGGCCGCACGTGCGTTCCGAGGTTGATGACGTCGAAGCCGGCGTCGCGCAGGCCGAGCGCCACGACCGCGGCGCCGGTGGTGTGCCCGTCGAGGCCGACCTTGGCGAGGATCACGCGGCCGCGGCTCATCGCGAGGCCTCCTCGGTGGCGTCCATGCGGTCGTAGAGCCTCTCGTGCGCCGGCACTTCGCCGTACACCGCGCGCATCGCCGCGAACATCTCGCCGAGCGTGACGTCCGCCTTGGCGGCGGCGATCGCGTGCGGCACGACGTTCTCTCCGGCGGCAGCCGCGTCGCGCATCGTTTCCCACGCGCGCCTGGCCGCGGCCGCGTCGCGACGCGCCCGCAGGGCGCGCACGCGCTCGATCTGCCGGCGCTGCGCCTCCGGGTCCGGGCGCAGGAACTGGATCTCGCGGCTCTCGGCGACCCGGAAGTCGTTGACGCCGACGATCGTGCGTTCGCCCCGGTCGATCTCGGCCTGATAGCGCGCAGCCCACGCGTGCTTCTGCGCCATCACCCAGCCGCTCTTGGCCGCGCGGACCATGCCGCCCTGCGCGTCGATCTCGGCGAGAAGCGCCGCGGCGCGCTTCTCGAGCTCGTCGGTGAGCGCCTCGACGAAGTACGAGCCGCCGAGCGGATCGACGGTGTCGGCGATGCCGGCCTCGTGGCCGAGGATGTTCTGCGTGCCGAGCGACACGCGAATCGCTTCCTCGGTCGGCAGGCCGTAGGTCTCGTCGTAGCAGGAGACGTGCAGCGACTGTGCTCCGCCGAGCACCGCCGCCATCGCCTCGACCGCGCCGCGCACGATGTTGTTGTGGGGCTGCTGCGCGGTGAGCGAGGTGCCGGAGGTCTGGGCGTGGAAGCGGAAGCGCTGCGCGCGCGGGTCCTGCGATCCGTAGCGGTCGCGGATGATGCGCGCCCACATGCGGCGCATCGCGCGCATCTTGCCGATCTCCTCGAAGAAGTCGATGTGCGCGCAGAGCATGAAGGAGAAGCGCGGCGCCACCTCCTCGACCGTCAGGCCGCGCTCGCGGCAGGCGTCGAGGTAGGCGATCGCGTCGCCGAACGTGAAGGCGATCTCCTGGATCGCCGTGCAGCCGCCGTCGCGGATGTTGTAGCCGGAGATGCTCACCGGGTTCCACAGCGGCATGCGGCGGACGGCGAACTCGCAGACGTCGACGAAGAGCTTCAGGTTGCCGGCCAGCGGCAGGTCCCACCAGGGGCAGGAGTGGTAGTACATGAGCACGTCGTTCTGCGTGGTGCCGGACAGCTTCTCGTAGGGCACGCCGCGCTCGTCGGCGAGCGCGAGCAGGAACGACAGCAGGTACGGCCCCCAGTGCGAGTAGGAGATGCTGATCGCGTCGAGGTCGATGCCGTCGAGGAGCGCGCGCACGTCGTCGAGCGAGTTGATCGGGATGCCGCTCACGCCGATCTCGCCCTCGGCGATCGGTTCGTCGGAGTCGTAGCCGGTGAGGGTCGGATAGTCGAAGACGAAATGCAGGCCGGTCTGCCCCTGGCGCAACAGCTCGCGGACCCGGCGGTTGGTGTCGGCCGCCGAGCGGAAGCCGGTGATCGGACGGCGCGTCCAGAGCTTGGCGCGGTAGCCCGTCGCCTGCGCGCCGCGCGTGTACGGAAACTCGCCCGGGAAGCCGATGCGCTCGAGATAGCCGTCGGGCGGCGAGCCGGTCGGGCCGTAGAGGCGCGCGACCGGGATCTCGCTCCAGGTGCGCAGGTTCTCCCGCTCGGGGAGCCGGCGGAGCGAGTCCGCCACCGGTCCCTTCTCCCAGCGCTCACGGGCCTGCCGCAGCGCGTCTCGCTCGTCGTCCGATTTCATGGAGTCGATCCTTTCTTCGCCGGGCGGCGACTCGGGGGCCGCGTCACCGCGGCGCCCCGCCGCCCCGCGAGGAGACCGCCGAGAAACGTCGAGGCGATCCGCCGCGCGATCTCCTCTCCCGAGAGCTCGCCCGCGGGATCGAACCAGGCGTACATCCAGTCGAGCGAGCCGATGATCGCGAACGCGACGATCTTGTCGTCGAGCGGCGCAAAGCACCCCGCCGCCACGCCTTCGCGGAGGATCCGCCGCCACAGCTCCGTGTAGGCGGCCTTCTCGCGCCGGATCTCTCGCGTCACCCGCGGCGAGAGATGGCGCTCGAGCTTCTCGCGGACGAGGATCTCCATGCCGTTTCGATACCGGCCGAAGGCTCGTCCGAGGGCGACCATCGCGTCGGCGACCTTCTGCGCGGGCTCGGCCGGCCCCTCGGCGATGGCGCGCAGCTGCCGGTACGGCTCGTCGACGACGGGCCGCAGCACGGCGCGCAGCAGGTCCTGCTTCGAGCGGAAGAAGTAGTAGAGGCTCGGCTTCTGGATGCCGACCGCCTCGGCGATGTCGTTCATCGAAACGTTCGCGACGCCGGCATCGGCGAAGAGCGCGGTCGCGCGCTCGACGATCTCGCTGCGCCGGTCCGGCCGGATACCGCCGGCTCTCTTCTTCCCCGCCGCCGCCGTCGTCGACGACGCGGCTCCCGCCCGCGATCCGCGACTCATCCGAGTCCCTTCGAGGCGGTGCAGACGGTCACGACGACGTTTCGACCCTCGAGTCGCTTCACGTGGCTTCCCCTCAGTAGACCGCCGCGAAGAGAATCTTCTCCTCGGTCGCCTCTTCGCGGGTGAACTCGGCGGACACGCTGCCCTGGCGCATGACGAGAATGCGGTCGGCGAGCGCCAGGATCTCCGGAAGGTACGACGAGACGACGACCACCGCCTTACCCTCCGCGGCGAGCGCGCGGATCGATTGGTGGATCTCCTCGATGGCGCCGACGTCGACTCCGCGCGTCGGCTCGTCGAAGATCACGATCTCGGGATCCTGAGCCAGCGCCTTGGCGACCACGACCTTCTGCTGGTTGCCGCCGGACAGCTCGACGACCTTCGCGCGCGGCGACGAGGCGCGGACCCGCAGTCGCTCGAGAAGGCCGCGGGTGGCGCGCGCCTTGTCGTCGCCCCGCACCCAGAATCGGCGGCCGGCGCGCGTCGCCAGGCGCGCCAGATAGACGTTGTCCTCGACCGAGAGCGTCTCGAAGAAGCCTTCGAGCTTGCGGTCCTCGGTGATGTAGACGATGCCGTCCTCGACCGCTTGCCGCGGCACGCGGTAGCGAACGGGACGGTCGTGCAGGTAGATCGTCCCGCCGTGGACGAAGCGGCGCTTGAGGGCGCCGGCGACGATCTTGGCGACCTCGGTGCGGCCCGACCCGACCAGCCCGGCCAGGCCGAGCACCTCGCCGGCGTAGACGGAAAACGACGCGTTCTTGACGACCGTGCCCATCGTCACGTTCTCGACGCGCAGGACGCGACACCGCCGGCCGGGCGGCCGTTCGCGCGTCGCCGGCCGGGAGCTCGCGGCGACCGCCCGGCCCACCATCGCGCGCACCAGCTCCTGCCGGGTGAGCGACGCCGCGTCGGCGGTCATCACCCGCCGGCCGTCGCGCAGCACGGTGATGCGATCGGCGAGGCCGAGCGACTCCTCGAGGGCGTGCGACACGAAGACGATCGCCACGCCTTCGCCGGCGAGATCGCGGATCGCGTGGAACAGGTGGACCGTTTCCTCCGGCGTCAGGCTGGCGGTGGGCTCGTCGAAGAGGATCAGGCGTGCACGATGGTGCAGCGCCCGCGCGATCTGCACCATCTTCTTCTGCGCGCCGCCGAGCTGCTCCACCAGCGCGGTCGGGTCGAGCCAGAAGTTGAAGCGGCGCAGCAGCTGCTGGGCGAGGATGTTGACGTTGCGGTAGGTCGTGAAGCGGGGCTCGGCGCCGAGAAAGATGTTCTGCGCCACCGTCAAGGTCGGCACCAGACTGGTCTCCTGGTAGACCATGCTGATCCCCGCGCGCCGCGCCTCGCTCGGGCTGCGGAAGCGGACCGCCCGTCCATCGAGCAGCACCTCGCCGCGGGTCGGGGACACCGCGCCGGAGATGATCTTGCAAAGCGTGGACTTGCCGGCGCCGTTCTCGCCGGCGAGCGCGTGCACCTCGCCGGGCGCGGCGCTGAAGTCGACGTTCTCGATCGCCGCCACCCCGTCGTAGACCTTGGTGAGCGCGCGGACCTCGAGGATCGGCCGGCGCCCGGCCGCTCGCGACGGCTCCCGCCGCGCGGACGCGAGACGGAGGGGCGCGGCGGCCGCCGCGTGCCCCGCCGGCCGCTCCGCGTTCGCCGCGGCGGCGACGGCGATGACCGCGTCGCCGCCCTGGGAGGCGAGATAGACCGTCTCGCCGTCGCTCTCGGCGGCGACGATGCCCGGATGGCTTCCGCCCTCGCGGTCGTGAAGGCTCTCGATCGCCGCGCCCGCGTCGTCGATGCGGATCGCCAGCCCGTAGGTCTGGGGCGGCGCGGAGTAGCGCCTGCGTCCGAGCACGACGATGCCCCCGCCCTGCAGCGGGGCGAGGAACGGCAGGCGCGCGACGGGTCGCAGCCGCGGGCGGATCCAGTACTCCGGATCGATCGTCCGGACCATCTCGCGGACGTACTCCGGTTGCGAGACGATGAAATCGAGGAGGTGGGTGCGCAGGCCGAGCAACGCGACCCAGTAGCCGCCGCGCGGATCGCGCCGGATGCGCACCGGGTAGCCGGGAAGGTTCGGCGCGACCGGCTCGATGGCCAGCGAGGCGCTCGCCGAGAGAGCGAGCTTGCGCACGCGGTGGCCGACCAGCTCGGTGAAGAACAGCGAGCGGCGGTCGTGCGAGACGGCGAGCCCGGCGGGGTAGGCGAGGCCTTCGGCGAGAACTTCGGTTCGCCCGCCGGCGAGGTCGACGGCGAGAATCCGCCCGCTCGCGCTTTGCTCGGCCCAGTCTCGCGGCCATTCCTCGGGGGCGCGGTCGCGGCTGCCCTCGGCGATGAACAGGCGGCCGTCGTGAACGGCGAGCGCGAGCGCGCAGCGGAGGTCGGCGCCGAGCGCGACGGCCTCGCTGCCGCCCTCGGGCCGCAGCCGGCGAATCGCCGTGCCGCCGACGCAGACGAACACCGCGCCGTCCGCGCTCGCGGCGAGCCCGCCCGCCGCCGCGGGCAACGTGGCGACGGTCGCCACCTCGCCGTTCCGCGAGCGGGGCAGCCGCACGACGCGCCGGCCGCACGACGCGTAGAGCGCACCGTCGGGCGCGAGCAGCACGTCGTCCGGCGCTTCGACGGCGCCGTTCCCCGCCACCCGCCGGCCGGCGGTGATGCGATCGTTCGGCGCGAGCGGCCCGTCGAGCACCGGGACCGCATCGCGCGCGCGGTCGCGCCGCAGGGCCCTCCTCAGTCGCTCGAGGATCGCCTTCACGCCGGCGCCCCCGCTTCCTCCGGCCGTCCCCGCGATGGATCGCGCTCGCCGGCCTCGCCGAGCCGGATCCGGCCGATGCGGTTGTTGTTGAGGCCGCCGAGGTAGAGCCAGCCGTCGTGCTCGCGCATCGACGTGATGTTCGGATGCTCGCGCCCGGTGGGGTCCCAGTAGGTCTCGAGCGGCTCGCCGTCCGCCGAGAGCAGCACGACGAGGCCGTTGTTCACGTTCGGGTACAGCCACTCCTGCGGCGGGATCCGCTTCATCATGCGCCGGCGCACCCCGGGCAGGCGCATCATCAGGTCGAAGCTCGGCGTGCGCATGCCGGTGAGCGCCAGCCAGTAGCGGCCGTGCGACGCCTTGTTGACGTTGTCGGGATACCCGGGGAGCGAGGGGCCGAAGGGCTCGAGCGTTCCCCGCTTCGCGCCGCGGATCCACAGGCGCTGCACGTCGCAGGCCCACGTGCGGCAGAAGAGAACGGACTGCCCGTCGTGGCTCACGCAGACCCCGTTCGGGAAGATCACGTCTTCGAGGACCGTCTCGGTCCGTCCCGTCTTCGGATCGTAGCGAACCAGCCGTCCGTTCGGCCGGCCCTCGATGCAATCGAGGATCCAGGTCTCCATCTCGAAGCGCAGCGTCGCTTCGCTGAAGTAGATGCTGCCGTCGAGGCGGTCGACGTCGCAGTCGTCCGCGAGCCGCAAGCGCGAGTCGTCGATCAGGCGAAACAGGCTGCGGCGCGTCCGGTCGGTGAGGCAGCGCACGGCGCGGTCCGGAGCGACCGCGTAGAGCCCCATACCGCCGATGCAGACGACGAGATGGTCGTCGTCGTCGAAGGCGAGGCCGAGCGGACGCCCGCCGACGCGCGCGAAGACCTCGCGCTCGCGAAAGTCGCCGCCGCCGAAGCGAACGATCTCGCCCTCGCGCGTTCCGGCGTAGACGCGCCCCTGGCGGTCGAGAATCACGTCCTCCGGGCCCTCGATCCGGTCGAGGCCGATCGCCTCCGCCCCGCGCAGCCGCTGGTTCGGCGCCCACGCCCCGGTGAACTCGGGAAGCGGGGGGTATTCGATGCTCGCCGGGCGAATGTAGATCTTCTGGATGAACGACCAGCGGTGCTTCATGAACTTGACGTCGAAGCCGACCGCCGCGAGCAGCACGACGGCGAGCACGAGCTGCTGCACCTCGGAGCCCGCGTTCAGCAGCAGCAGTCCCCGGGAGAGCATCATCACGGTCGCCGAGCCGATCAGCGCGCGCGGAATCGTGCCGCGGCCGCCGAGCAGGCTGACCCCGCCGACCACGACCGCGGTCAGCACCGTGAACTCGAGGCCCTCGCCGGTGCGGGCGCTGCCCGACCCGAGGCGCGCGGCGAACAGCAGACCGGCGAGCGCGGCGAGCACGCCCGAGGCCACGTAGGCCGAGGCCCGCAGGCGGTCCACCTCTATGCCCGCGTGGCGAGCCGAGCGCCGATCGCCGCCGACCGCCGTCAACTGCCAGCCGAAGCGCGAGCGGCTGAGGACTCCGTGCACGGCGAGGGCGACGACCCCGAGCACCCAGACCGAGGTCGGAACCCCGGCGATCGAGCCGTGACCGAGAAACGCCCAGGTCGGGTCGGTGAAGGACGCGCGCGCCAGCGCGCCGCCGAGCCGGACGTCGAGGAGGGTGACGACGCCGCGGTAGACGATGAGCGTGACCAGCGTGGTCAGCAGCGGATTCACCTTGAGGGCGCCGATCGGCGCGCCGTTCAACGCGCCGAGCAGCGCGCCGAGGGCGAGCGTCGCGACGCCCGCGGCGGCCACCGGCGCGCCGACCAGCCGCAGCAGGATCAAGGCGAAGACGTTGCTGAGCGCGAACGCGGAGCCGATGCTGATGTCGATGCCGCCGGAGACGAGGACGACCGTCTCGCCGATCGCCAGCAGCGCGATCTCGCCGTACTCGCGCGACAGCGAGGCGAAGGTCGCCGCGGTGGCGAAGTGCGGCACGGCGGCCGACAGCGCGAGCGCCGCGAGCGCGCACAGCAGCGCCGGGACGATGGACTCCATCCACTTCTTGCCGAGCAGGTCGGCGACGAAGATGCCGAACGACCAGGGCGCCCTCGCGCGCGTGGCGCGCGCGGGGCCCGGGGCGGCTCTGCCGGCGAGGACCCCGCTCACGTCTTCCCCGTGTAGCAGAGCCCCGGCTGGTCGACGTTCTCGCGGGTGATCTTCGTCCATTCGCTCCACACGGCGGTGTGGAACCGCCCGGGCTTCACGCCTTGCTCCGCCATCTGGAAGAGCATCGCCAGCCCGGCGACGATCTGATCGCCCTGCTCGGGAACGTGGAAGCTGAAGGTCACGTCGATGATCCCGTCCTTCACCCCCTGGCAGCCGATCGTGGAATCCATCGTGACGACGCGCACCTGGCCCTGCCGCCCCGCGTCGCGCACGGCCAGCGCCGCGCCGTAGGCCATCTGGTCCCAGAACACCCACAGACCGCAGAGATCCGCATGCTGGGTGAGCAGCGTCGCGGCGATGTCGTGAGCCCGCGTGCGGTCCCAGTTCGCGGCCTGCGTGGCGACGATCGAGATCCCGGGGTTCTCGTCGAAGACCTTCTGGCCGCCCCTCAAGAGATCGAGCGTCGCCTGCGAGGACGCGTCGCCGGTGATCAGCGCGACCTTGCCCCGACCGCCGCAGGCGTTGACGAGCGCTTCGGCCTGCAGGGCGCCGCCGGTGCCCCACTCGCCGCCGACGTGCAGCGACGGCAGATGGCTGGAGGCCATGTTCACGGTGACCGTCCAGATCCCCGCCTCCTCCGCGCGCCGCAGAGCCTCCGCGTTCAAGTTGATGTCGGTGTTGTGCGCGACGATCGCGTCGACCCGCTGATCGATCAGGCTCTGGATCGCCGCCGGCTGCGCCTGCGCGTCCCAGTTCGGATCGCGCGTGACGACCTTCCAGCCGAGGCGCTGCGCTCCTCGCCGGATGCGGTGGAGCCATTCCTCGGTGAGCGGCGTCCCGAGACCGATCGGTACGAAGCCGACGGTCTTGCCGTCGATCCTGGGAAAGCGCTCGGCGGTCAGCTCGGCGCCCCGGCTCGCCTTCTCCCCTCCGTCGGCGGCTTGCGGAGGAGGCTCCTGCGGGCGGCAGCCGGCGAGCGCCAGCGCCAGCGCGAGAGCGGCGCAGCGGGATCGTCGAATCGCCAACGAGTTCATCGGCTCAGTCCCCCTGCCGGGCCGTTTCCGGGTCGAAGGGATGAAGGCGGCGGTCGAAGACCAGGGCGGCCATCAGGATGAGGCCCTTGGCGATGCTCTGCGAGTAGACGCTCAGGTCGAGGAGCGTCATGCCGTTCAGCAGAATGCCGATCAGGACGATGCCCGCGACGACGCTCGGCACGCCGCCTCGCCCGCCGGCGAGGCTCACCCCGCCCACCACGACGACCGTCAGCACGTCGAAGATGAGCGCGGACTGCACGATCCGCGAGTCGAATCCTCCCACCGTGC
>JACPRU010000042.1 GCA_016189835.1 Deltaproteobacteria bacterium
ATTCCCGTGCTCGAGCAAATGGGCATCCGCGCCGTGTTTCCCGCCGGCACGCTCGGGCCCGAGATCATCGCCGCGATCGAGCGCGTCGCCGCCGCCCGCGGCGAGTCGCCCCATCCCGGCCGAAGCCAGAACTGACCCGCGTCCGGCGGCGGCGCGCCGCCGGACGGGCGCCGTTCGTGCCGCGCCTCCGCCGCCTTCGCCTTCGTGGCCCTCGGCCGGCCCTCGCTCAGCCGCCGATCGCGATCATCGGGCGCGCGGGCGCCTCCACGTAGCGGCTTCGCTCGGGCTTGGCGGCCACGGCGCGGCGGAAGAGATCGGCGATCTCCGCATCCCGGGCTCCGGCGCGAAGCGGCGTACGCAGGTCGATCTCCCCATCGCTGGTCAGGCAGGGGCGCAGCCGGCCGTCGGCGGTGAGGCGCAGCCGGTTGCAGAGGCTACAGAAGCCGCAGCTGATCGGGCTGATGATCCCGACCTCCCCCGAGCCGTCGCGCAGGCGGTAGTACGTGGCCGGATCCGCCCCGCAGCGCGGCGGATCGTCGGCGAGCAGACGGCCGAGCCGGGCGACGATCTCGGCGCGCGCGACGTGGCGGTCGCGCCACAGCGGGTCGGCGCCGACCGGCATGTACTCGATGAAGCGCGCCTGCGCTCCGTGGCTCGCGGCGAAGCGCGCGATGTCGCCGATCTCGTCGTCGTTCACGCCGCGGATCACCACCGTGTTGAGCTTGATCGGCCGCAGGCCCGCCCGCCGGGCCGCGGCGATGCCGTCGAGGATGCGGTCGAGCTCGCCGCTGCCGCTGATCGCGCGCAAGCGCTCGGGTCGCAGCGTGTCGAGGCTCACGTTCACGCGCCGCAGCCCGGCGGCGGCGAGCGGCGCGGCGAGGCCGCCGAGCAGCGCGCCGTTGCTCGACAGCGCGAGGTCGTCGATGCCGGGGATCCGCGCCACGCGCTCGACGAGACCGACCACGCCCGACCGTAGCAGCGGCTCCCCGCCGGTGAGCCGGATCTTGCCGATGCCGAGCGCAGCCGCGACCTCGGCGACGCGCGCGATCTCCTCGAGCGTGAACAGCTCGGAACGGCTGCAGGGCACGAACGACTTCGGGCGGCAGTAGAAGCAGACGAGGTTGCAGCGGTCGGTGACCGAGACGCGTAGGCTGGTGACCTCCCGGCCGAAAGGGTCGCGAAGCCGTTCTGCGCACATGTCGACCGCTTGCAGCACCGAACGTGCCGACCTCGATAGAGCGTTCGTGCGCGCCTCGGCGACGAGTCATCTGTAGCGCTCGGAGTCAGGCTGTCACGTTCCGGACCAGGGGCCCGTCCACGGGACGCGGGGATTCCAGGGCACATTTCCTGCTGTTCCGGGAGCGCGGATGAGACCGGGAGACCGCAGCGTCGATCCGATCCGCCGCTTCCAGAGCTGGTTCGCGCAGGCGGCGCGCGCCGGGGAGCGGCGGCCGGAGGAGATGGCGCTCGCCACCGCCGATCGACGGGGCGCGCCTGCCGTGCGCTACGTGCTGCTGCGCGGCATCGACGAGCGCGGATTCGTCTTCTATACCGACGGCCGAAGCCGCAAGGGCGCCGAGATCCGCGCCAATCCGCGCGCCGCCCTCGCGTTGTACTGGGGGGGGACCGGCAAGCAGGTCCGCATCGAAGGCGCGATCGAGGAAGTCGAGCCGGAGCTCGTCGATGCCTACTGGGCGCGGCGGTCGCGGGAGAAGCGTCTAGCGGCCGCGTCGTCGAGGCAGGATGCGCCGCTCGCCCGCCGCGCGGATCTGCTCGAGCGCTTCCGCGCGCTGCGCGCGCTCTATCGCGCGAAGGAGTTGCCGCGCCCGGCGGCGTGGACCGGCTTCCGCGTCATTCCCGACACCATCGAGTTCTGGATACGCCGCGCTCACCGTCTGCACCACCGCGAGCTGTTCGTGCGCCGTGCGGGCGTCTGGCGCCGGCGGCTGCTCCAGCCATGAAGCGGCGTTCGACGGTTCGAGCCCGCCGCTCGCCGCCGGAGCCGCGCGCCCGGGCGGTACGATGGCGGCGATGAGCAAACCGAACGGCGTGGGCGGCCCCGGGCCGCAGCCCGCTTCGCCGCACGCCACGATTCAGCACCTGCGCATCGCCAGGCTGCCGATCCAGTTCTGGATTCCCGCGGTCGTGGCGCTGGCTGTCGGCGTCGGCGCCCTTCCCTGGGTGATCGGCGACGCGCAGGACTTCTTCTATCAAGCGCACGTGCTGGCGCTCGTGCACGTGTTCACGCTCGGCTGGATCACCGCCGCCATGATGGGGGTGATGTATCGCTACGTGCCGGCGCTGACCAAGGGGCGGTTGCGGTTTCCCGCTCTCGCCGGCGTGCAGCTCGCGCTCTTCCTCGCGGGCGTCGTCGGCATGGTCACGGGTTTTGCGATCGGACACTGGGCCGCGACCGCGATCGCCGCGGCGGTGATGACGGCGAGCGTCGTGCTCTTCGCCATGAACATGCTCGCCTGCCTCGTTCCTGCGCTGGGAAGGGGCGTCGCGGAGCGGGGCCTGGCGCTCGCCGTGGTGTTTCTGCTGGCCGCCGCCGTCCTCGGCCTGGTTCTGGCGCTCGACAAGAGCTTCGGGCTGCTCGGCGGCAGCGTGCTCACCAACCTCGCCTCACATGCCCACCTCGCCGCCCTCGGCTGGGTGACGATGACGATCTGCGCGGTGTCCTACCGCATGCTGCCCGCGTTCCTCTTGCCGCAGACCGTACTGCCGCCCGCCGCGGGATGGCAGCTCGGCACGCTGGCCGTGGCGGTGGTGGCGTTGAGCGTCTCCCTGCTCGGCGGCGGCGGCACCGGCGTCTGGGCCGGCGCGATCGCGCTCAATCTGCTCGCCTACGCGTGGATCGTCGCCTCGATGGTGAGAAGCCGGCAGATGCCGATCGATTGGACGGTTCGTCACGCGCTGGCCGGAGCCTGCTGGCTGCTCGCCGCGCTGGCGCTCGGCGCCACGCTCGCCGCCGTCGGAGGCGACGGCGAATGGGGGAACCGGGTCGCCGGCGCCTACGGGGCCGCGGGCCTGCTCGGGTGGGTCAGCAACCTGATCGTCGGGATGTCCTATCGCCTGGTTCCCGGCCTCGTTCTCGGCGCGCGCGCGGTGGCGGGCCTGCCTCCGCTCTCGCCGCTCGACATCTCCTGCCCGCGCCCCCGCCCGCTCGTCTTCGCGGCTTGGAACGGGGGCCTCGCGCTGCTCGCGGCCGGGCTGCTCGCCGGCGGTCTGGCGCCGGCGCGCGTCGGCGCCTCGGTGCTGGCCGCGGGTGGGCTGACCTATGCGGCGCTGACCGCCTGGACGCTCTCCTTCGCGCTGCGCCGGGCGGCGCGCCGGAGCGCGCGCAACCCATTGCGAGTGCTCGGCGACGAGGCCCCGGGGTGAGAGCCCGGGCCTTCCCGCCGGCGCCGGCCGCCCGCCGGCGCGGTGGGACCGCCGCGACGGCCGTCGCCCTCGCTTCGATCTTCGCGCCGATGGCCTGGCTGTGATCCGCGAGCGCCCGCCGGCGCGCCGCTCGGCGGGCCCGCGAGCCGAGCCGGCCGTAGCGCGCGCGCCCGGTTCGACGCGCGCGCTACGCGCTCCGGCGCGGCGGATCGTCAGAGTTCGGCGGGCGTGAACGCCGGCGTCGGCGACGGTCCGGGGGTCGAGGTCGGGAACGGCGCGGGGCTCGGCGTCGCCGTGGGCCGTAGCGGGAACGGCTTGCCGTCCGGCAGGCTCGCGCCGTAGGCCAGCTGCACGTTCCCCTGCCCGCAGTCGACCGTCAGGCGATCGAGCGGCGCCGGATCCGTGTCGTCGGGGATTCCGTCGTCGTCGGTGTCGTCGTTCAGCGGGTCGGTTTCGCCGAGGCAGGGCTCCCACGACCCGTCGTCGTTGCAGTCCTCGCACGCCGCGCAGATCGCCAGCGGACTCTCGGGCCGCCCGTCGCACAGGCCGTCCCGGTCGGTGTCCGGGCTCAGGAAGTCGGTCTCGCCGGCATCGTACTCGAAATCGTCGTCGCGATCCTCGATCCGGTCGCGCAGGCCGTCGTCGTCGAAATCGGATCCCGGCCCCGAATCCACGCACGCGTAGAGCACGAGCGCGAGCACGAACACGCCCCCGAGCACCGCTGCCCACGTCCTGCTCATGCGCCTGCGCCCTCCCTTCGCTGCGCCCGGATCTCGCGCGCCACCCTGGCGGTGTACACGCTGCCCGACCACACGCTGATCACCGTGGAGATCCACAAGAAGTACATGCCCGCCAGGTGAAAATCGATACCCAGGTAGTTGTAGTGCAGCAACAGGCCGTGCAGCGCGAACATCTGGAAGATCATCTTGTACTTGCCGAGCTCCTCGGCGGGAATCACGATGCCCTCACCCGAGGCGATCGCGCGCAAGCCGGTGACGGCGATCTCACGGCCGATGACGATGACGATCAGCCAGGCCGGGATGCGCGGCTCGCGGCGCATGCCGACGAGCATGACGAGAATGCCGACCACCAGCAGCTTGTCGGCCAGCGGGTCGAGGAACTTGCCGAGCGTGGTGGTCAGCACGTACTTGCGGGCGAGCTGGCCGTCGAAGTAGTCGGTGAGACAGGCGAGGAAGAAGAAGCCCGCCGCCACCGCACCGGCCGCCGCGCCCTCGTCGCGCAGCACGATCACGATGATCACGACGATCACGATCCGACCGAGCGTGAGCAGGTTCGGGAGATGGTTCCACACGACGGGCGCGCGGGATCACCGCGTCGCGGGAATCTAGAGGATCGCCCCGGACGACGCAATCGAGCGTCCCGCCGCCTCGCGTCCGCCGGGGCGGCGCTTGACCCTGCGGGGAGCGGTTGCCATCATCGCCGTTCTTCATGCGCGTGGAGAGCGACACGCTGGTGATCGGCGGCGGCATCGCCGGCCTCTTCTTCGCGCTGAAGGCGGCCGCGCAAGGCACGGTCACTCTGCTCACCAAGGACCGCCTGCCCGAGAGCAACACGGCGTACGCCCAGGGCGGCATCGCCTCGGTGTGGAGCGCGCAGGACTCCTTCGCCGCGCACGTCGAGGACACGCTGGAGGCGGGCGCCGGCCTCTGCCACCGCGACGTGGTCGAGCTGGTGGTGCGCGAGGGCCCCGACCGCATCCGCGACCTGATCGCGCTCGGCACCCACTTCTCGACCCGCGCCGACCAGGAAGACCGCGAGTACGACCTCGCGCGCGAGGGCGGCCATTCCCACCGCCGCATCCTGCATGCCTCGGACGCGACCGGCCGGGAGATCGTGCGCGCGCTGATCACCGCGGTGCGCGGCGAGCCTCGCATCCGCGTTCTCGAGAACCACATCGCGATCGACCTCATGCTCGGGGCCGATGGCGGCGGCGGCACGCCGACCTGCTGGGGCGCATACGTGCTCGACCTCGCCACGCGCGGGATCGACAGCGTGGTGGCGCGGGCCACGGTCCTCGCCACCGGCGGCGCCGGCAAGGTCTATCTCTACACGTCCAACCCCGACATCGCCACGGGCGACGGCATCGCCATCGCCTGCCGCGCCGGCGCGACGATCGGCAACATGGAGTTCTTCCAGTTCCATCCCACCTGCCTCTACCATCCGCAGGCCAAGTCGTTCCTGCTCACCGAGGCGCTGCGCGGGGAAGGCGCCGTGCTGCGCCTGCCGGACGGCTCGCCGTTCATGAAGCGCTACGATCCGCGCGCCGAGTTGGCGCCGCGCGACGTCGTCGCGCGCGCCATCGACCAAGAGATGAAGGTGCACGGCTACGAGCACGTCTATCTCGACATCTCGCACCGCGATCCCGCTTTCGTGCGCCGCCGCTTCCCGACGATCCACCGCCGCTGCCTGGAGCTCGGCCTCGACATGACGCGTGCGCCGCTGCCGGTCGTCCCGGCCGCCCACTATTGCTGCGGCGGGGTCGTCACCGACGAGCTGGCGCGCACCTCGATCCCGCGCCTCTACGCCTGCGGCGAGGTCGCGATGACCGGCCTGCACGGGGCCAACCGCCTGGCCTCGAACTCGCTGCTCGAGGCCGTGATCTTCGCCGCTCGCGCCCATCGCGACGTGCGCGATCTGCTGCGCGACGATTCGCGGCGGCCCCCCGCGCTGCCGGACTGGAACCCCGGAGACGCGGTCGACAGCGACGAGTCGGTGGTCGTCACGCAGAACTGGGACGAGATTCGCCGCCTGATGTGGAACTACGTCGGCATCGTGCGCACCAACCGCCGCCTCGAGCGGGCGCGCAAGCGGATCCGCATGCTCCAGCAGGAGATCCACGAGTACTACTGGAACTTCCTCGTCACCTCCGATCTGGTCGAGCTGCGCAACATCGCACTGGTGGCCGAGTTGATCATCGAATCGGCGATTTCCCGGCACGAGAGCCGCGGCCTGCACTACAACCGCGACACGCCGGAGCGCGACGACCGTCGCTGGCGGCACGACACGCTGATCGGCCGCGAGACGCTCGAGCGCCTGCGGCGAAGCTGACGGCCGTCCGGCGCCGCGGCCGGCGCGGCGATCGGGCGGTCAGCAGAGCTGGGCGAGGATCATCAGCTCGCCGAGCGTGGCGAGGGCGAACATGGCCGTGCGGACGTAGAGGATGCCGGCGATGTACGTCGCCGCGTGGCCGACCCGCGCCCAGAAGAACAGGCTAGCGCCGAACGCGGTCGTCGCGTTGGCGTGGCCGCTGACGTGGGCGACCAGCACCAGGATGGCGAACGGGCCGATGTTCTCGACCAGGTTGTGGTGAGCGCGCACCGCGCGCTCGACCCACGGCGGCCCGGCGATCTCGGTCTCCCGGTTGCCGAACGCCCAGGGGATTCCGCCGGGGAGTCGCATGCGCCCGAGCCCGTAGGTGAGGAAGAAGAACAGGCTGAGCAGCGCCGTCCACACCAGCATCCAGAGATCCGTTGTCATGGTCCCTCCCGGAAAGCCGCCCGTGAGCCGTTGGGGGTCGTCGTGCGGCGACTGTAGTCGAGAGGGCGCCGCGGGACAAGGATACGGGAGCGCGGCGGGAGCGCGGCCGGCGGCTCCGCATCGGGCGAGGCGCGGCGCGGCCTCGCGCGCGGCCCTCAGCGCGGGATCTCCGTGACCCGCACCTTGGCGAATCCTTCCTCGTAGGGAGAGAGCATTCGCAGGTCGATCATCACGCTCTCGAACAGCCACTCGCCGCGCTCGCGGCGATAGCGGTCGTCGTAGCGCGCCGCCATCCACAGGGCGCGATTCCCGCTCGCGAAGACGATCGGCTCCCACAGGTACCAGCGCCCGACGGCACGGTCGCCGTCCACCTCGATCACGGGGTTCGTCACCTGGTGGATCGCGAACGGGACGAGCTTCGAGCACTGAGCGAAGAACCCGCGGATCGCCTCCCGGCCGACGAAGCGGCCGAGAGCCCCGCCGTCCCAGACCGCGTCGGCGGCGAACAGCGGGGCGAGACGCGCGGCGTCGTAGCCGTCGTCGCAGTACGTGCAGTACCGGTACTTGAGCACGCGAATGGCCTCGAGGTCCTCGAGGCGGCGCAGGCGTGCTGCGAAATCGTCGTCACTCATGGGATCCTCACTCCCGTTCGAACCGCGTCCTGGTTCTCGACCGTCGTCGAGCGATGCTCCGACCGCGGGGCTCCCGTCAAGCGCCGATATCCTCGCCTCGCCGCTCGCCGTCGACGTTCCGCAGGCTCCTTGATACACCTGGGACCATGTACATCGCCATGAACAATTTCCGTGTCCGCGCCGAGCGGGCGGCAGAGTTCGAGGCGGCGTGGCGCGACCGCGAATCGTTTCTCGCCGGCGTGCCCGGGTTCCGCGAGTTCCACCTGCTGCGCGGCCCGCTGCAGGACGACGGCATCCGCCTTTACGCCTCGCACAGCGTGTGGGACGACGAGCTCTCGTTCCACGCCTGGACCGAGAGCGAGGCGTTCCGCAAGGCGCACGCGCAAGGCCGGGTCGGCGAGCTGCTCGCGGGACCGCCTCGCTTCGTCGGCTGGGAGGTCGTCGAGATGGACCGCTAGCGGTCCTTGGCCTCGAACAGGTGCAGCTGGATCGGCTGCTCGTCGTCGCTCACCAGCACCGGGTAACGGCCGGTGAAGCAGGCGTCGCAGAAGCCCCCCCGCGGCCCTTCCCCGAGAAAGCTGTAGAGGCCGCGCTCGCTCAGGTAGCCGAGAGTGTCGGCGCCGATGAACGCCCGGATCTCGTCGATCGAGTGCGACGACGCGATCAACTCCTTGCGCGTCGGCGTGTCGACCCCGTAGAAGCACGGCCCGGTCGTCGGCGGCGAGCTGATGCGCATGTGCACCTCGAGCGCGCCGGCATTGCGCACCATGGTGACGATCTTTCGGCTGGTCGTGCCGCGCACGATCGAGTCGTCGACCACCACCACGCGCTTGCCCTCCAGCACCTCGCGCTGCGCGTTGAGCTTCACCTTCACCCCGAAGTGGCGGATCGAGTCTTGCGGCTCGATGAACGTGCGGCCGACGTAATGATTGCGGATCAGGCCCATCTCGAACGGCAGCCCGGACTGCTCGGCGTAACCGACCGCGGCCGGCACGCCCGAATCGGGCACCGGGATCACAATGTCCGCCTCGACGGGATGACTCTGCGCGAGCCGGCGGCCCAGCTCCTTCCGCACCTGATAGACGCTGCGGCCGTAGACGCGGCTGTCGGGACGCGCGAAGTAGACGTACTCGAACACGCAGCGCGTGGGCGCATGCGGCGCGAACGGCCGATAGCTCTTCATGCCCGCGGCGGTGAATTCGATCACCTCGCCCGGCTCGACCTCCCGGAGATACTCCGCGTCGACGAGGTCCAGAGCGCAGGTCTCGGAGGCCACCACCCAGCCCTCCCCAGGCCGCTCCTGTCCGCGCAGGCGACCGACCACCAGCGGCCGGAACCCGTACGGGTCGCGGGCGGCGATCATCTCGCTCTCCGAGAGGAACACCAGGGAATACGCTCCCTGGACCTCGCCGAGGGCCGCGACCACGCGGTCGACGAGCCGCTCGGCCTTCGACATCGCGATCAGGTGGAGGATCACCTCCGAATCGGTGCCCGACTGGAAGATCCGCCCGTCGGACTCGAGCCGGCGGCGCAGCTCCACGTAGTTCGTCAGGTTGCCGTTGTGCGACAGCGCCACGGCGCCGCCGACGTAGTCCACGCAGAAGGGCTGCGCGTTCTTCAGCAGCGTCGAGCCGGAGGTGGAGTACCGGTTGTGCCCGATCGCCGAGAACCCCTCGAGGCGGCGAATGATGTCTTCCTTGAAGATGTCGGCGACGAGCCCCATCCCGCGGTGCGACAGCAGCACCTGGCCGTCCGCGGAGACGATGCCGGCCGATTCCTGCCCGCGGTGCTGCAGCGCGTAGAGCGACAGATAGACCAGGTTGGCGGCTTCGGGATGCCCGTACACCCCAACCACGCCGCATTCCTCATGAAAGCTATCGAGCATGGAGCGGTTGGCGTCCCCCGACGCCGGTCATGCTACCACCCGCAGTGCCCGTTCCAAAGCACCGTCCCAGATCGCCGCCAGCTCGTCCAACGGCACGTCGATCCAATCGCCGATCTCGAGGTGCGGGCTGCCCACCTCGCCGATCGCCTCCGCGGGCACGCCGTCGCGCTGCGCACGATCGCGCAGCCGCGGCCATTGCTGGCGATCGACCGACAGCAGGACGCGCGACTGGCTCTCGCCGAACAGCAGCGCGTCGCTGCGCATGCTCGGCTCGAGGTCGACGCGGGCGCCGAGCCGGTCCGGCGAGGCGAGGCAGCACTCGGCGAGAGCGACCGCCACGCCTCCCTCCGACACGTCGTGGGCGGAGCGCAGCCATCCGTCGGCGGCCGCCGCCCGCACGAACCCCTGGACCCGCTTCTCCAGACCGAGATCGATCCACGGCGGCGTGCCGCGCACCTGGCCGTGGATCGTCGCCAGGAACTCGCTGCCGCCGAGCTCCTCGCGGCTGCGTCCGAGCAGCACGATCACGTCGCCCGCCCGCCGGAACCCCTGCGCGAGGCAGCGCGAGACGTCGTCGATCAGCCCCACCATGGCGATCGTCGGCGTCGGCGGAATCGAGCGGCCGTCGGTGTCGTTGTAGAAGCTCACGTTGCCGCTCACCACGGGGATCGCGAGCGAAAGGCAGGCATCGCGGATGCCGGCGATCGCCTGCTGGAACTGCCACATCACGGGCGGCTTTTCCGGATTGCCGAAGTTCAGGCAGTCGCTGAGGCCGAGCGGCCGCGCGCCGCTCACGGCCAGGTTGCGCGAGGCCTCGCAGACGGCGATCACCGCGCCGACGTAGGGATCGAGCAGGCAATAGCGGCTGTTGCAGTCGACCGTGACGGCCAGCCCCCGGGCGCTGCCCTTGATCCGCAACACCGCGGCGTCCGATCCCGGGCCGATCACCGTGTGGCCGCGAACCAGCGAATCGTACTGCTCGTAGACCCACCGCTTCGAGCACAGGTTCGGCGAGCCGAGCAGCTTCTTCAGCGCCTCCTCGCAATCCCGCGGCTCGGGGAGGGACGCGAGCGACAGCTCCTGCATCTCGTTCAGGTTCTTCGGCTCCTCCGCGGGCCGGCGGTAGAGCGGCGCCTGCATCGACACGGGCTGAACCGGGATGCGCACGGCCTCCTCGCCGTGCCAGCGGGCGCGGAACAGGCCGTCGTCCGTCACCCGCCCGATCACCGCCGCTTGCAGATCCCACTTGTCGAAGATCCGCTTCACGTCCGGCTCGCGTCCCGCCTGAGCGACCAGCAGCATGCGCTCCTGCGACTCCGAGAGCAGGATCTCGTACGCGCTCATGCCCTCCTCGCGCTGCGGCACGCGGTCCAGATCGATCTCGATGCCGAGGCCGCCGCGGCCGGCCATCTCCACCGAGGAGCTGGTCAAACCGGCGGCGCCCATGTCCTGGATGGCGACCAGGCAATCGCTCTCCATGAGCTCGAGGCAGGCCTCGAGCAGGAGCTTTTCGGTGAACGGGTCGCCGACCTGCACCGTCGGGCGCTTCTCTTCGGAGTCTTCGGCGAACTCGGCCGAGGCCATGCTGGCGCCGTGGATGCCGTCGCGGCCGGTGCGCGAGCCGACGTAGATCACCGGGTTGCCGACGCCGGAGGCCGCGGCGCGAAAGATCCGCTCGTGGCGCGCGATGCCGAGCGTGAAGGCGTTGACCAGGATGTTTTGATCGTAGCCCGCGTCGAAGTAGACCTCACCGCCGACCGTCGCCACGCCCACGCAGTTGCCATAGCCGCCGATGCCGGCCACCACGCCCTTGACGAGCTGCGGCGTGCGCGGGTGATCGATCGCGCCGAAGCGCAGCGAGTTCAGGTTGGCGATCGGCCGCGCCCCCATGGTGAACACATCGCGCAGGATACCGCCGACGCCGGTCGCCGCGCCCTGGTAGGGCTCGATGAACGACGGGTGGTTGTGGCTCTCGATCTTGAAGACGGCGGCGAGCCCGTCGCCGATGTCGACCGCGCCCGCGTTCTCGCCGGGCCCCTGGATGACGTGCAGCGCGCTCGTCGGCAGCGACTTGAGGTGCGCGCGGGAGCTCTTGTAGCTGCAGTGCTCCGACCACATCGCCGAGAACACGCCGAGCTCCTCGAAGGTCGGCGGGCGGCCGAGGATCGAGACGATCTTCTCCCATTCCTCGGCGGTCAGCCCGTGCTCTTCGGCGGTGCGCACGGTGACCGGCGGACGCTCGCTCACGTCGCTCGTCCCGTGGTCCGCCGCCGGCTCCCGCCGCCGCGCGCCGCCCTCTCCTCGAGCTCCTCGATCAGCGACTGGAAGAGCTTGCGGCCGTCCTCGCCTCCGACGATCGCTTCCACGGCGTGCTCGGGGTGCGGCATCATGCCGAAGACGTTGCCGGAGGCGTTCATCACTCCGGCGATCGACCGCAGCGCTCCGTTGGGATTGGCCTCGGGAGTCGCCTCGCCGGCCGCGTCGACGTAACGGAAGAGCACCTGCCCCCGCGCCTCGAGGTCGCGCAGCGTCGACTCGTCGGCGAAGTAGCAGCCCTCGCCGTGCTTGATCGGGATCTGCAGCCGCTCGCCCTCGCGGCAGCAGCGCGTGAGCGCCGTGCGATCGTTCTCGACGCGCAGCCAGACGCGCTTGCAGACGAAGGTGAGCGAGCGATTGCGCACCAGCGCCCCGGGCAACAGGCCCGCTTCGCAGAGGATCTGGAAGCCGTTGCACATGCCGAGCACGATCCCCCCGGCCGCGGCGAACGCGCGCACGCTCTGCATGACGGGCGAGAAGCGCGCCATCGCGCCGCAGCGCAGGTAGTCGCCGTAGGAAAAGCCTCCCGGGACGACGACGGCATCGACCCCGCGGAGGTCCGGATCCTTGTGCCAGAGCGGGATCGCTTCCTGTCGGTGCACGCTCGACAACGCCCACAGCGCGTCCTGGTCGTCGTTCGACCCCGGGAAGACGAGCACCCCCCACTTCACGAGCGCTTTCCCCCGTCGTCGACGGTCTCGAAGCGGAAATCCTCGATGACCTGGTTCGCCAGCAGCTTCTCGCACATCTCGCGGACCCGGCCGGCGGCCTCCTCGCCCGCGGCGCCCTCGAGCCGCACCTCGATGTACTTGCCGATGCGCACGTCGCCGACCTCCGCGAAGCCGAGCGCGTGCAGCGCCTGCGCCACCGCCTTGCCCTGCGGATCGAGCACGCCCCGCTTGGGGGTCACGTAGATCTTGGCCAGCATCTCAGCGCCGCACAGCCGCGACCTTCCGCCGCGGCCGATCAGTGCGACACCCGTTCCATCATCTCCCGGTAGGCGCCCTCGACGTTGCCGAGGTCGCGCCGGAAGCGATCCTTGTCGAGCTTTTCGCGCGTCGCCTTGTCCCAGAACCGGCAGGTGTCGGGGCAGATCTCGTCGCCGAGCAGGATCTCTCCCTTGTACCGCCCGAACTCGAACTTGGCGTCAACCAGCAGGATGCCGCGCGCGTCGAGGAAGCGGCGCAGCACGTCGTTGATCTTCAGCGCCATCGCGCGGATGGTCGCGAGCTCCGCTTCGGTCGCGAATCCGAACGCGATCGCGTGGTCCTCGAGGATCATCGGATCGTCGAGCGAGTCGCTCTTGTAGTAGTACTCGACGATCGGGCGCGGCAGATCGCCGCCCTCCTCGCGACCGAGCCGCTTGGCGAGGCTGCCGGCCACGAGGTTGCGCACCACGGTCTCCACCGGGACGATCTCGAGCCGCCGCACGAGCATCTCGCGGTCGGACAGACGCTTGACGAAATGGGTGCGCACCCCTTCCCGCTCGAGCAGCGTGAAGAAGATCTCGGACATGCGATTGTTGACGATCCCCTTCTGCTCGATCGTGCCTCGCTTCTTGGCGTTGAACGCGGTGGCATCGTCCTTGAAGTATTGGATCAGCAGGTCGGGATCGTCGGTCGTGTAGAGCGTCTTGGCCTTGCCCTCGTAGTTGAGCGCCCGCTTCTCCATGATCGTGCCCCTCAGGTGCTCCGGAACACCCGCTCGAACAGGACGTCCACGTAGCGCAAAGCGTGATCGACGTCGATGGTGGCGCGGATCTCTTCCTCGCTGAGCGTGCGCCGGATCGCCGCGTCGCCGAGCACCAGGACGAGGAACGTTTCCTGCCCCGCCGAAGCGGCCAGCGCGTGCGGCTGCACGAGCGCGTAGGCGGCGTCGCGCGACAGCCCGCGGCGGACCAAGGCGAGCAGGAGCGATTCCGAGAACAGCGCGCCGCCGGTCGCCTCGAGGTTCCGCCGCATCGAATCGGCACGAACCTCCAGGCCCTCGACGACGCCGCGCAAGCGCTCCAGCATGAAATCCATGGCGATCGTCGCATCGGGCCCGATCACGCGCTCCGCCGCGGAGTGAGAGATGTCCCGCTCGTGCCACAGCGGCACGTTGTCGAGCGCAACCTGTCCGTAGCCGCGGACCAGCCGCGCGAGACCGCAGAGGTTCTCGCTGAGGATCGGGTTGCGCTTGTGAGGCATCGCCGAGGAGCCCTTCTGGCCGCGTCCGAACGGCTCGAGCACCTCCAGGACCTCCGTGCGCTGGAGGTGGCGGATCTCGACGGCGATGCGCTCGATCGACGCTGCGAGCAGCGCCAGAGCCGTGAAGAACGCCGCGTGCCGGTCGCGCGGCACGACTTGCGTGGCGAGCGGCTCGGGGGTGAGGCCGAGCCGCTCGCAGACGTGCGCTTCGACCTCCGGCCGCGAGTGCGCGAACGTACCGACCGCGCCGGAGAGCTTGCCGTAGGCGACCTCGTCGCGCGCCCGCGCCAACCGCCCGCGATCGCGGCGCAGCTCCGCCCACCAGTGGGCGAGCTTGAGACCGAGCGTGATCGGCTCGGCGTGGATGCCGTGCGTCCGGCCGATCATCGGCAGCCTCTTGTGCCGGAACGCCTGCGCGCGAACCGCGTCGAGCAGGCGGTCGAGGCCGGCGAGCAGGCGGTCGGCCGCCTCCTTCAGCTGCACCGCGTACGCGGTGTCCATCACGTCGGAGGAGGTCAGGCCGAGGTGCAGATGGCGAACCGGATCTCCGCCCCGCTCCGCCACGGCGGAGAGGAACGCGATCACCTCGTGCTGCGAGGTGCGCTCGAGCTCGCGCACGCGGGCGACGTCGACCGGCGGCAGCCGGCGCAGCGCATCGACGGCGGCGCGTGGAACCTCCCCGCCCGCCGCCATCGCCTCGGCCGCCAGCACCTCGATCTCCAGCCAGAGGGCGAACTTGCGTTCTTCCGACCAGATCGCGACCATCTCGGGACGGGAGTAGCGATCGATCACGATCTGTGTTCTAGCGGGAATCGCGGCCGAGGAAAAAGGGGTCGGGAGTCTTTTCGGGCTTCGCCCGATATGACTCCCGACCCCTTTTTCCTACCCCGTGTGACCGAAGCCGCCGCCGCCGCGCGACGTCGGGTCCAGGTCGTCGACCTCCAGCCAGTCGACTCCCCTCACCGCGGCGATGACCATCTGCGCCACGCGGTCCCCGGGACGGATCGTCACCGCTTCGGCGCCGAGGTTGACGAGGATCACGCCGATCTCCCCGCGGTAGTCGGCGTCGATGGTTCCCGGAGAATTGAGCAGCGTGACGCCGTGGCGCAGCGCGAGGCCGCTGCGCGGGCGGACCTGCGCTTCGTAGCCCGCGGGCAACGCGACGGCGATGCCCGTGCCGACGCGCGCGCGCCCGAGGGGCGCCAGCGTGATCGGCTCGTCGATCGCCGCCACCAGGTCGAAGCCGGCGGCGTGCTCGGTCATGGCGCGCGGCGGCGCGGCGTCCGGCCGCAGCCGCCGGATGCGCACCCGAACCCGCTCCACCGCCCCGCTCCGCGACCCGGTTCAGTTCTGGCCGCTGGCGGCCATCTCGCGCTGCGCCTCGCGCAGCGACAGCCGGATCTTCCCGCTCCTCGGATCGACCTCGAGCACCTTGACGTAGATCTCGTCGCCTTCCTTCACCACGTCCTCGACCTTGGCCACGCGGTGGTTGGCGAGCTGAGAGATGTGCACCAGACCGTCGGTGCCCGGCAGGATCTCGACGAAGGCGCCGAAGTCCATGATCTTGCGCACCCTCCCCTTGTAGATCTTGCCGATCTCTGCCTCTGCGGTGATCGACTGGATGCGGTCGATTGCCTTCTTCATGGCCTCGCCGTCGGCCGAGGCGACGAAGATCGTGCCGTCGTCCTCGACGTCGATCTTGGCGCCGGTCTCCTCGACGATCGAGCGGATGACCTTGCCGCCCGGGCCGATGACGTCGCGGATCTTGTCGACGCGGATCTTCAGCGTGGTGATGCGCGGCGCGTAGGCCGACATCTCCTCGCGGTGCGTTTGCAGCGTCTTGGCCATCTCGCCGAGGATGTGCAGGCGCCCTTCCCGCGCCTGGTAGAGCGCGTCGCGCATGACCTCGCGGCTGACGCCGCCGATCTTGTTGTCCATCTGCACCGCGGTCACGCCCTGCTCGGTGCCCGCGACCTTGAAGTCCATGTCGCCGAGGTGGTCCTCGTCCCCGAGGATGTCGGTGAGCACGCGCACCTGCTCCCCTTCCTTGATGAGCCCCATGGCCACGCCGGCCACCGGGGCCAGGATTGGCACGCCCGCGTCGAGCAGCGAGAGCGTCCCGCCGCAGATCGTCGCCATCGACGACGAGCCGTTGGACTCGAGGATCTCGGAGACCAGGCGGATCGTGTAGGGGAACTTGCCCTCGTCGGGCAGCACCGCCGAGAGCGCCCGCTCGGCGAGCGCGCCGTGGCCGATCTCGCGGCGGCCGGGGCCGCGCAGAAACTTCGCCTCGCCGACGCTGAACGGCGGAAAGTTGTAGTGCAGCATGAAACGCTTGTAGTACTCGCCGAGCAGCGCGTCGATCTTCTGCTCGTCGGAGGTGGTGCCGAGCGTGGTCACGCACAGCGCCTGCGTCTCGCCGCGCGTGAACAGCGCCGATCCGTGGGTGCGCGGCAGCACCTCGACCGCGCAGCTGATCGGCCGGATGTCCTTCAGGCCGCGCCCGTCGACCCGCCGGTTCTCGCGGACGATCGCCTCGCGAAAAAGCTGGAACTCGATGTCCTCGTAGGCGTGGGTGATTTCCTTCTCGCGGTCGGGGAACGCGGCGCCGAGCGCCTCGCGAACCGCCCGCTTGGTTTCGCGCAGCCGGTCGTTGCGCTCGTGCTTCGCCGCGAAGCTCATCGCCTCGCGGACCCTCGGCACGGCCAGGCTGCGGACGCGCTCGTGCAACGCCTCGTCGCGCTTCGGCGGCGCGACGATTCGCTTCGGCTTGCCGACCGTCTTCTGCAGCTCGTCCTGCATGGCGAAGATCGGCTGGCAGGCCTCGAGCGCGCCGAACAGCGCGTCGAGGACGACGTCCTCGGCGACGATCTTCGCGCCGCCCTCGACCATCACGATGGCGTCCCGGCTGCAGGCGACGACCAGGTTCAGGTCGCTCTTCTCGAGCGCGTCGAGCGTGGGGTTGACCACCAGCTTGCCGTCGATCCGCCCCATCCGGACTCCGGCCAGCGGGCCGTTGAAGGGGATATCGGAGACCTGGAGCGCCGCCGACGCGCCGATCAACGCCACCATGTCGGGATCGTTGTCACGGTCGGCCGACAGCACCGTGGCGATGACCTGCGTCTCGCAGACGAACCCCTCGGCGAAGTTCGGCCGCAGCGGGCGGTCGATCAGGCGGGAGGTCAGCACCTCCTTCTCCGAGGGGCGCCCCTCGCGCTTGAAGAAGCCTCCCGGGATCTTGCCGGCGGCGAACGTCTTCTCCTGGTAGTCGACGGTGAGGGGAAAGAAATCGATGCCTTCCCGGGCGTCCCGGGTCGCGACCGCGGTCACCAGCACCACCGTGTCCCCGTAGCGCACGAGAGCGGAGCCGCTGGCCTGCTTGGCGACGCGCCCGACCTCGATGGAGAGCTTCCGTCCGTGGAAGTCCCGTTCGACGATCATCATGGTACAGAGCTCCTGTCCTGGCGAACCGTACCCTCCCTCAGCGAGGTCCCGGCGCGCCGCGTTCGATTTTTGCGAAGAGAAAGTCGGAGGGAGGGTGAAAAGATCGCGTCCCCGACTACCTTCGGAGCCCCAACCGCTCGATCAAGCTCTTGTATCGGTTGAAATCGCGCCCGCGCAGATAGTCGAGGAGGCGGCGACGCTGACCGACGAGCTTCAGTAGCCCCCGGCGGGAATGGTGATCCTTGGCGTGAGTCTTGAAGTGCTCGGTGAGATGCCCGATCCGCGCACTCAGCAGCGCGACCTGTACCTCGGGCGAGCCCGTGTCCGACGCATGAACTCGGTACTGTGCGACGATTTCCCGGGCACGCCCCTGCGCTGCTTCCATTCTTCCTCCGTTTTCTCTTCACCGGCCTGGTTAACATAGGGAGCCTGCGGTGTAAAGCGCCGTTCTGACGCCGCCGCCGCTCCGACGCCGCTGCGACCGCCGTTGCGACACGCCGTCGCCTGTCGGCAGTCGACGCGTCGGCGGCACCCCGCCCGCCGCGCCCGCTCACTCCTCGCCGAGCAGGGCGCGCGCATACTCGGCGCTCGAGAACGGGCGCAGGTCGTCGAGCCCCTCGCCGACGCCGACGTAGAGGATGGGGACGCCGAGCTCCTCGCGGATCGCCAGCGCCGCGCCGCCCTTGGCCGTGCCGTCGAGCTTGGTGAGCACGATGCCGCTGAGCCCGAGGGCCTCGGTGAACACCTTGGCTTGAGAAAGCGCGTTCTGCCCGGTGGTGGCGTCGAGCACCAGCCACGCCTCGTGCGGCGCGCCGGGGATCGCCTTGCCGATCACCCGGCTCACCTTGCGCAACTCCTGCATCAGGTTTTCGCGCGTGTGCAGCCGGCCGGCGGTGTCGACCAGGACGACGTCCGCCTCGCGGGCGACCGCCGCCTTCATTCCATCGAACGCGACCGCTGCGGGATCCGCCCCGCTCTGGTGGCGCACCAGGTCGGCGCCGACCCGCTCGGCCCAGATGCCGAGCTGCTCGATGGCCGCGGCGCGGAAGGTGTCGGCGGCGACCAGCAGGACCTTGTCGCCGGCGGCCCGGAAGCGAGCCGCGAGCTTGCCGATCGAGGTCGTCTTGCCGACTCCGTTGACGCCGCAGACGAGGATCACCCAGGGTTTGGCGCGGCGCGCTCTCAGCACCCCGTCGCCGAGCGCCGCCTCGATGGCGTCGCGCAGCGCCGCCCGCACCTTTGCCGGCGCGGGCTCGCGATCGCCGGCGCAGCGCGTGCGCACCACGCCGAGGATCCGCGCCGTCGTGCGCACGCCGACGTCCGCGCCGAGCAGCGCCTCCTCGAGAGAGGCGAGCAGCGCATCGATCTCGCGGTTGCGGCCGAAGACGTCGGCCAGGCGCTGTCGGAGCGCGTCGCGGCTCTTGCTGAGAGCGGCGCGCAAGCGTAGGGCCGCCGACGGCTGAGCGGCGGGCGGATCGGCTTCGGGCTTCTTCTCGACCGCGGACGCCGGCGGCGCGATCCCGTTCACGGCGTCGGCGCCGGGGCGGCGACGGCGGCGGCGGAGCTCGAGGCCGAGCAGGACGGCGACCGCGAGCGCGGCGAGCAGCGCCGCCTCCGGTGGAATCGGCCAGAGTTGCATGGAGAACGCCCTTAGACCGCGCCGGGGGGAGAAGAAAAGCGGGCTCTACGCGGCCGATTGCGCCGTCTGCAGCCGCACCGACACGATCTTGGAGACGCCCGGCTCCTCCATCGTCACCCCGTAGAGCCGATCGGCGACCTCCATCGTGCGCTGGTTGTGCGTGATGATGAGGAACTGCGAGCCGGCGCCCATGTCGGTCACGATCTCGTTGAAGCGGTCGATGTTGGCGTCGTCCAGCGGCGCATCGACCTCGTCGAGCACGCAGAACGGGCTCGGGCGACACATGAACAGCGAGAAGATCAGGCTCACCGCCGTCAGCGCCTTCTGGCCGCCGGACAGCAGACTGAGCGTCCGCAGGTTCATCCCCGGAGGCTGGACGTGGATGTCGACACCCGTCTCCATCAGATCGCTCTCGTCGGTGAGCACCAGCCGCGCGCGCCCGCCGCGGAACAGCCGGGGAAACGTCTGCTGGAACTTCTCGTCGACCGCCGCGAACGCCTCGGCGAAGCGGTCGCGGCTCATGCGATTCAAGTTCGAGATCGTGCGCTGCAGATCGGCGATCGCGCGCTCGAGGTCGGCCTTCTCCTTGGCCAGGAACGCGCGGCGCTCTTCCATCGAGCCGAGCTCCTCCATCGCCTCCAGGCCGACCGTGGCGCGGTCCATGCGGTCGATCTTCTGTTGCAACGTCTGGAAGCGGGCCTCGATCTCCTCCTCGACGGCCTCGTCGATCGTCACCTCGGCGAGCTCGAGCTGATAGCGCTCGCGGATGCCGCCGATGGTGTGCTCGCGCCGCATGTCGTGCTCGGCGTAGGCGAGATCCTGCCCGCCGCGCTCCTGTCGAACGCGGTCGAGCTCGCCGCGCAGCCCCGCGAGGTCGTGCTCCGAGGCTTCGAGGCCTTGCCGCAGCGCTTCGGCTCCCGCACGGCCGCGCTCGACGTCGGCCGCGCGCGCCGCCTCCTCGGCGGCGTTGCGTTCGAGCGCCGCGGCCAGCTCGAGCCGTTCGGCGCCGCGGCCCCGCGCGCGCGCGAGCGAAGCCTCGGCGTCGGCCTCGAGCTGCCCGAGGCGGCGCTCGAGCTCGCGGCACTGCGCCCGCATCTGCTCTTGCCCCTGCCGCAGCGCCTCCTCCTGCTCGCGCGCCCGCACCAGAGCGATCTTCAGCTCCATCGCCGCCCCGTTCTTGGCGTCGAGCGAGCCGCGACGATCGGCGAGCTCGGCTTCGGCGGCGCGCCGGCGCTCATCCCCCGAGGCGAGCCGCGCGGCGGCGGCGAGCAGTGCGCGCTCGTTTTCCGCCGCTCCCTCGACGAGGGCGGCGATCTCCTCTTCGAGCCGGCGATCCTCGCCGCGGGCCCGCTCGAGTGTCCGGCGAGCTCGGGACGAGTCCTCCGCCAGGCGCTCGGCGTCCTTGCCGAGCGTCACCCGCTCGATCAGCAGCGTGCGCCGCGCCTCGTCGACCGTGCCCGACCGGCGCTCCGCCGCGGCCAGCGCGGCCGCTCGTTCCGAGCGCCGCTGCTCGAGATCGGCGAGCTCGCGCGCGAGCCTCTCCACCTCCTCGCGCAGCCGGCGGATCTCGCGGCGCTGGGCGAGCAGGCGCTCCTCGTAGGGCCCCGCGCTGCCGCCGCTGACCACGCCGTCCGCGTACACGACCTCGCCCTCGAGCGTGACCAGCGTTCGCCACCGGCCGTTGCGCTGCCACAACTCCAGCCCGTGGTCGAGGCTGTCGACCAGCACCGCGTCGCCGAGCAGGCTCTCGGCCAGCGGGCCGTACCCTTCCTCGACGCGCACCACGTCGAGCAGCCCGGTGCAGCGCTCGGCAGCCGGCGCCGCCTCGGCCCGCTGCGGGCGGCGCGGCTCGACCGGGATGAAGTTGCTGCGCCCGGCGCCGCTCGCCTTCAGCTCGCGAATCGCCTCGCGCGCATCCTGCGGCGTGCGCACCACGACGTACTGCAGCCGCTCGCCGAGCACCGCGGCGACCGCCTTCTCGAACTCAGGCGGCGTGTCGATGACCTGGGCGACGAGGTTGAGGATGCCGTTGGGCCGCTCGGCGTGCCGGCGCATCACCGCCCGCACCCCCTCGTGGTAGCGCCCGAAGCCGCGCTCGACCTCCTCGGCCGCGGCCAGCCGCGACTCCGCCTCGGCCAGCGCGGCCGCCGCGGCCAGCGACGCTTGCTCGATCGACGCTTTTTCCGCCCGCAGCTCCGCGACGTCGCGGGCGACGCGGCTCGCCTCCTCGGTCGCCGACGCAACCCGCTCCTCGAGGCCGCTCCGATCCGCCGTCATGCGTGCCAGCTCGGCCGCGAGCCTGCCGACCTCGGCCTCGCCGGCGGCGATCTCCGCGGCCAGCTGCTCCCGCCGCCGCCGCCGCTCCGACTCCCGCTCTCGCGCGGCGTGCAAGCGGTTGCGCAGCTCCGACTCGGCGCGCTGCACCTCGACGTTCTCGGTCTTGGCGCGCTCGACCTCGCCGTCGAGCGCCGCCACCTGCCGCTCTTCGGCGGCGACGTCGCCGAGGCACGCCGCAAGCCTCTGCTCGCCTTCGCGGTTCTTGGCGCTCCACTCCTCGAGGGTGCGCGCGCGTTGCTCGGCGGCGGCGCGCAGCTCGGCGATCCGCGCTCCGGTCTCCTCGCGATCGCGACCGACGCGATCGGTCTGCGCGCGGCTCTCGACCTCCTCGCGCTCGATCATCTCGAGGCGCGCCTGCGCCCGTTCCCGCGCGGTCCGCACCTCGAACAGCGCGCCCTGTCTCGCCTGCAGATCGCGCTGCGCGGCATCGAGCTGGCGGCGGGCCGCCTCGCGCTCGCCCTCCAGACGCTCGATCGCCGCGCCGAGCTCGCTTTCCCTGCCGCACAGCGCGCGGCGCCGCTCGGCGATCTCGGCGATGCCGCGCTCGAGGCGCTCGAGCCTGCGCCGCGCGAGTTGCAGCTCCACCGTGCGCAGCTCTTGCTGACACTGCCGGTACTGCTCGGCGCGTTTGGCGAGGCGGCGATAGAAGACGATGTTGCGATCGACCTCCTGCAGAATGTCGCTCACCCGCGCGAGGTTGTCGCGGGTGCGCTCCATCTTGCGCTCCGCCGCCAGCCGACGGTCGCGGTACAGAGTGGTTCCCGCGGCTTCCTCGATGAACAGACGGATGTCCTCGGGTCTGGCATTGACGAGCTGGTCGACACGCCCCTGCTCGATCATCGCGTAGGCCTTGGTGCCGACGCCGGTGCCGAGGAACAGCTCCGTGACGTCCTTCAGGCGGCACGGCCGGTGGTTGATCAGGTACTCGGACTCGCCCGAGCGGAAGTAGCGGCGCGTCACCTGGATCTCCGCCGCATCGCGCAGCCGGCGGCAGATCTCCGACGGCTCCTCGATCTCGACGGCCGGCTGCTCGTTCTCGAGCAGCAGCGACACCTCCGCCATGCCCGCCGGCCCACGACCCGAGTCCGTGCCGTTGAAGATCACGTCCTCCATTGCGTCGCCGCGCAGGCGCTTGGCGGACTGCTCGCCGAGCACCCAGCGCAGAGCATCCACGAGGTTCGACTTGCCGCAGCCGTTCGGGCCGACGATTCCGCTGATTCCCTTGGAGAATTCGAGGCTCGTGGGCTCGACGAACGATTTGAAGCCGCACAGCTCGAGCCGCTTGATGCGCATGGCCGGAACTCTCCCACAGGGTCCCGGGAGAGTCAAGGTAAAAACACTACAGAATGTGGCAGGCGCCGGATCCGACCACTAGATCTAGGAGTCCATCCATGGCGCTCAGCGCTCGACCAGCTCGGTGTTCCAGTACGCGGCATCCACCGTCGACAGAAACGGCAGCCATTCGCGATGGCGCCGCAGGCTCCACGTCTCGAGCACGAACGGCGTCCAGTTCGGCCGGAACGGCCGGCGCAGGAGCTTCATCCCCGCCTCCTCCGGACAGCGCCCGCCCTTGTGCCGATTGCAGCGCAGGCACGAGCACACCACGTTCTCCCAGGTCGACGTCCCGCCCTGCGACCTCGGCACCACGTGGTCGAGATTCAAGTCGTTGCGCGCAAATGCCTGGCCGCAGTACTGACAGGTATTGCGATCGCGGGCGTAGACGTTGAAACGGCTGAACCGCACGTGGCGCTTCGGCACGCGGTCGTAGCCGACCAGCAGGATCACCCGCGGCACGCGCATGGCGCGGTTCACCAGCCCCACCCGCTCGCCGTGCAGCGATGCCGACAGCGCCGACCAGCTGTCGAAGTCGAACGTCTGGTAGTGGTCGTTCACCGCCCGCGCGATCCCCTGGTAGAGGAGCGAGCAAGCTCGCCGCACCGACGTGATGTGGATCGGCAGATAGGCCCGGTTCAGGACCAGGACCTTGGTGTTCAGTACGCTCGCCGAGTCGAAGAGAAACCTCCGCGCATCCGATACGTTCCGCGACCGTATCGGCGGCCTGGCGGGAAGTCAAGCTGACCGCCTCGCCGGTAGTGGCCGCAGGCCAGTACCGCCTCGCCGCACCCCGCCAACCGCTCGCTGGCCGGCGCGGCCGTTGCACCGCCGGCGGCGGGCCCGTATACTTTTTCGTCTTCCGTCGCGACTGGTTCCCGGGGTAGCGTCGTCGCTTCTCCCCTTCGACGGCGCAAGCAAGTGAAGAAGCAGATCATTCTCAACTGCACGCCGCAGGAGACACGGGTGGCGATCGTCGAGGCGGGGCAGCTCGCGGAGATCTTCATCGAGCGCCTCAGCAGCCGCGGGGTGGTGGGCAACATCTACAAGGCCCGTGTCCAGCGCGTGCTCCCCGGCATGCAGGCGGCGTTCGTGGATATCGGCTTCGAGAAGGCGGCGTTCCTGCACGCATCGGACTTCCTCCACGACTTGGGCGAGCTGCCGCCGTTCATGTCGAGCGGCGAGCCCGCCGTGGCGTCCGGCGAGGCCGATGACGGCGCCGGGGCGGCGGAGGACCCGGCGGCGCCGTCCGCCTTCGAGGATCTCGAGGTCGAGCCGGTCGGCGAGGAGGGCGCCGCGGCGCCGGCCCCGGACGGAGAGTCGCCGCCGGACGCCGCCCGGTCCCCCCGGCGCCGCGGGCGCACGCCGCTCGAGACCAAGCTGTCGCGCGGTCAGGAGATCCTCGTTCAGGTCTCGAAGGAGCCGATGGGCACCAAGGGCTCGCGGGTCACGTCGTACATCAGTCTCGCCGGGCGCTACCTCGTCTACATGCCGACCACCGACCACATCGGCGTGTCGCGCCGCATCGCCGACGAGGCGGAGCGACGCCGGCTGAAGGACCTGGTGACGAGCTTACGGCCCGCCGAGGGCGGCGGCTTCATCGTCCGCACGGTGTGCGAGGGTCTCTCCAAGCGCGAGTTCCAGGCCGACATCAACTACCTCACCCGGCAGTGGGGCCGCGTCCTGCACAAGAGCGAATCGGTGTCGGCGCCGGCGATGCTCTACTACGACATGGACCAGGTGCAGCGCACGGTGAGAGACCTGTTCACGGCCGAGGTCGGGCGGATCTGGGTGGATTCGCCGCGCGAACACCAGCGCATCCTCGAGCTGGTCGACACGCTGGCCCCGCGGCTCAAGGGGCGCATCGCCCTCTACGAGGAGTCGACGCCGATCTTCGAGCATTTCGCGATCGAGGCGCAGATCGACCGGGCGCTCGAGCGCAAGGTATGGCTCAAGTCGGGCGGCTACCTGATCATCGAGCGCACCGAGGCGCTGACCGCGATCGACGTCAACACCGGCCGATACGTCGGCAAGAAGGATCAGGACGAGACGATCCTGCGCACCAACCTCGAAGCCGCCGAGGAGGTGGTGCGCCAGCTGCGGCTGCGCAACATCGGCGGGCTGATCATCATCGACTTCATCGACATGGAGAAGGCGGCGGACCGCCAGCGCGTCCACGACACCCTGCAGGAGGCGGTGCGCCAGAAGGACAAGGCGCAGACCAGGGTCCTGAAGATCTCCGAGCTCGGCCTCGTGGAGATGACCCGCAAGCGCACCCGCGAGAGCCTCGAGCAGCTGCTCTGCTCTCCCTGTCCGCGCTGCGAGGGAACCGGACAGGCGAAGTCGCCGGCGACGGTCTCCTACGAGATCTTGCGCAAGGTGCAGCAGCCGGCGGCCTTCCCCGCCGAGGCCTCCCGCGTGGTGGTCAAGACCAGCCCCGCGGTGGCGGAGTTCCTGGCGGACACGGAGAGCCGCGTGCTCGATCAGATCGAGAAGGCGATCGCCAAGCGCATCATCGTCAAGGCCCAGGAGAGCTACCACCCCGGGCAATACGAGATCAGCGCCCAGTGAGGCACCGGCTCAGCGGACCGCCGCCGCCGCGGCGTTGATCACCAGCTCGCGGCGCTCCCGCGTGCGGGCCTGCACGACGATGCGGCGCGGCCGTTCCTCCCACATCTCGGTGACGATCGTCTCGCCGGGGAAGACCACCCCGGCGAAGCGCGCCTCAAAATCGACGAAGCGCTCCGGATCGCCGCCGCAGTAGCTCTGGAGGATGGCGCGCCCGACGTGGCCGAACGTGCACAGGCCGTGGAGGATCGGCGTCGCGAAGCCGCCCACCTTCGCGAACTCCGGGTCGGCGTGCAGCGGGTTCATG
>JACPRU010000043.1 GCA_016189835.1 Deltaproteobacteria bacterium
GACGTACTCGCTACCTGTTCTGACATGTCGGGCTCGAGAGTTCTCACGTCCGCCGTGTCTTCGTGGGCTGCGCCACCGTCGGCTCCAGGAGGAATGTCGTTTCCGAGAGGTTCGTCCACGCCGCGATCCGCTGCATCTCCTCCGCGCCCAATCCGTCCGCACCCAGCACGACGGCGACCGGGTTATCGAAGAACGGCCGCGAGGTGAAGACGTCTGCTTGCTTGAATCGGTAAGTCGGCATCACCTGCTCCTTCGGACCCGCGCCACTGGAACGGGACGAGCCGCTACGCGACCGGCGCCACCGAACTACCACTCGGACCGCGACTTTCGCTCAGGACCTCGCGCCGATCCAGTCGCGCGGCCGCAGGAACTTCTCGTAGAGCTCGGCCTCCGGCGTCCCCGGCTCCGGCTGCCAGTCGTAGCGCCAGGCGACCAGGGGCGGCAACGCGGCGAGGATCGACTCGACGCGCGCGCCCGATTGCAGTCCGAAGCGGGTGCCGCGGTCGTACAACAGATTGAACTCGACGTAGCGGCCGCGCCGCAAGAGCTGGAACGAGCGCTCGCGCTCGCCGTACGGGAGCAGCTTGCGGCGGGCGAGGATCGCCCGGTAGGCGGCCAGGTAGCGGTCGGCGGCGCCGCGCACGAAGCGGAAGCAGCGCGCGAATCCGCCGTCGCTCAGGTCGTCGAAGAAGAGCCCGCCGATGCCGCGCGGTTCCTCCCGGTGCTCGAGATAGAAGTACTCGTCGCAGGCCTTCTTGTACTCGGCGTAGAGCCCGGCGCCGAACGGGTCGCACGCCGCCTTCGCCATCTCGTGCCATTCGACGGCGTCTTCCTCGAAGCCGTAGTACGGAGTGAGATCGAAGCCGCCGCCGAACCACCACACGGGCTCGCCTCCGTCCCGATGGGCGACGAACAACCGGAAGTTCGCGTGGCTGGTGGGCGCGTAGGGGTTCCGCGGATGGACGATCATCGACACCGACACCGCCCCGTAAGTCGCGCCGGTGATCTCGGGCCGGCGCGCGGAGGCGGCGCCGGGCAGCTCCCGGCCGGCGGCGTGCGAGAAGTTGACGGCGGCGCGCTCGATCACCGCTCCGTCGGCGAGAACGCGCGGGCGGGCGAGCGCGCCGCCCTCGCCGGCGAAGAGGTCTTCGCGGAAGCAAGCCGCGCCGTCCTCCTCTTCCAGCGCGCGGCACGCGCGACCCTGAAAATCGAGCAGGAACGCTTGCACGGCGGCGACGTCGGGGGTCTCGGAGCGGCTCATCGTTCGCTTCGCCGGATTCTACGCGACCGCCGCGGAAGAGGCCACGGAAGCCGCGCGGGGTACTGTCCTAACAGCCAGTACCCCGCGCCGGCGGACCCTTGCAGCCGCGGACGGCTCCCAGTAAGTACCGCGGATGGACAGAGATCCACGCGCGCGCAGCCGCAAGCTCGTCGACGGCCCGGACCGCGCTCCGGCGCGGTCCTACTTCAAGGCGATCGGCCTGACCGACGCCGATCTCGGCAGGCCGCTGGTCGCCGTCGCCAACACATGGACCGACGCGATGCCCTGCAACTTCCACCTCCGCCGGCTGGCGGCGAAGGTGAAGGAGGGCGTGCGCGCCGCCGGCGGCACGCCGCTCGAGTTCAACACGATCGCGATCTCCGACGGCATCAGCATGGGCACGGAGGGGATGAAGACCTCGCTGATTTCGCGGGAGGTGGTCGCGGACTCGATCGAGCTCGCCACGCGCGGCTACCTGTTCGACGCGGTGGTGGCGATCTCGGGCTGCGACAAGACGATCCCCGGGACGGTGATGGCCCTCGCCCGCCTCGACCTGCCGTCGCTGATGCTCTACGGCGGGTCGATCGCTCCGGGGCGCTTCCGCGGCAAGGACGTCGCCGTCGGCGCCATCTTCGAGGCGGTCGGGGCGCACGCCGCGGGCAGGATCTCCGACGCCGACCTCGCCGAGCTCGAGAACGTGGTCTGTCCGGGGCCCGGCGCCTGCGGCGGCCAGTACACGGCCAACACCATGGCCATGGCGTTCGAGATGCTCGGCATCTCGCCGATGGGGATGAACGGCGTGCCGGCCATGCTCGAAGAGAAGGATCGCGTCGCCTACCGCTGCGGCGAGCTGGTCATGCAGCTCTTGCGGGACGGCGTGACGGCGTGCTCGATCATCACCCGCGAGTCGATCGAGAACGCGATCGCCGCCGTTGTCGCCTCGGGCGGCTCGACGAACGGCGTGCTGCACCTGCTGGCGGTGGCGCGGGAGGCCGGCGTGCCGCTGACCATCGACGACTTCGACGTCATCAGCAAGAAGACGCCGACGATCGTCGATCTGGTCCCGGGCGGGCAGTACGTGGCCACCGACCTCTATGCCGCGGGCGGAGTCCCGCTGGTGGCCCAGCGGCTGCTCGAGGCGGGCCTGCTTCACGAGTCGCAGCCGACCGTCAGCGGCAAGACGGTCGGAGAGGAGGCGCGCGCCGCGCGCGAGACCCCGGGACAGAAGGTCGTCACCTCGCTCGCGCAGCCCCTCAAAGCGACCGGCGGCCTGGTGATCCTCAAGGGAAACCTCGCGCCCGAGGGCTGCGTGGTGAAGGTCGCGGGCTACGAGCGCGTCCGGCACCGCGGGCCGGCCCGGGTCTTCGAGTGCGAGGAGGACTCCTTCGCCGCGTTGCGGGCGGGGAAGATCCGGCCGGGCGACGTGGTCGTCATCCGCTACGAAGGGCCGCGCGGCGGGCCCGGCATGCGCGAGATGCTCGGGGTGACGGCGGCGCTGGTCGGCGAGGGGCTCGGCGACAAGGTGGCGCTGCTCACCGATGGGCGGTTCTCGGGAGCGACCCGCGGCCTCATGGCCGGTCACGTCGCGCCCGAGGCGCAGGTCGGCGGCCCGATCGCCGCGCTGCGGGAGGGCGACGTGATCTGCCTCGACATCGAAGAGCGGCGTCTCGACGTCGAGATCTCCGCGGAGGAGATGAAGCAGCGCCTGGCGAGCTGGAAGGCGCCCGCGCCCCGCTACGCGAGCGGCGTGCTGGCGAAGTACGCGCGGCACGTCTCCTCGGCTTCCGAGGGCGCCGTCACGTCGTAGCCGCGCGGCTCAGCGCTTGGCTTCCGCGCGCGGCGGCGGCGGACCAAGCGCTTCCAGCATCGTACCGGCGCGGCGCACGAAGCGGGGCTTGTCCTGCTCGACGGCCATGCGCATCGCCGCGGCCGCGAGGTCGCGGGCTTCGTCGCGGCGGTCGTCCTGGAGGTAGCATTCGGCCAGCTCGAGCCGGGCGCCGATCGCGTCGCCGTCGAGATCGACGGCGCGCTCGAGCAGGCCTCGAGCCTTGCGCGCGTCGCCGCCGAGAAAGCGCGGCAACTGGAAATAGAGCCCGCCCTTCGCGGCCAGCGCGTCGGGGTGGTCGGGATCGAGCTCGAGCGCGCGGTCGAGCTCCCGCCACAGGGCGGGCAGCCGAAACGAGTTCTTCAACCAGCCGTCCGTCTGCAGCATCCGCCCCCAGTTGGCGAACAACGCGAAGTGCGCTTCGGGATCGGCGTCGTCCTGCTTGACGGCGAGCTCGGCCAGCGCTTTACCGCGCCCGTACAGAGCGAGCTTCGTCGGGTCGTTCTCGCTCGCCTCGCCGAGCTCCAGGAGCCGATACGATTCGCGAATGTTCGATGCGGCAGGGCCGTCCTTCACGCGATCGACGAGCGAGTGCCAGGCGAACACCGGATGCAGCCAGACCGAGACGAAGAACATCGCTGCCGGTGAGACGACGAGCCGTGGGTGGCGCATGCGAGGGTTCGAGGGTACGTGAATGTCGGTGGGCGGTAAAGGAATCTTCGCTTTCACCGCGACGGCGATCACCGCGGCATCGATGATCGCCGGGTGCTCGCGCCCGCTGCCCGAGGAGGGCTCACCCGACGCCGCCCTCTACCGCGCGCGTTGCGGCACCTGCCACTCGGCGGTGTCGCCGAGAGTCGTGAAGCCCCCGACGTGGCAGATGATCATGCCCCGCATGGTGGAACGCATGCGCGCGGCGGGGCAGCCGCTCGGCAAGCAGGAACGGGCGGCGATCGAGTCGTATCTGGAGAGGAACGGCGGGTAGCGCACCGGCTAGGCCACGTCGAAGAGCTCGATCTCTTCGGGAAACAGCATGGCCGAGCCGCCCCGATCCCAGTCGACGCGCACGAGCAGGCGGCCGAGGTTCTCGCAGACGTAGCGGATCTTGCCCTCGGACATCGCCGCGATGCGGCCCTGCGGGCTCTCCACCCACTTGTTGGTTCGGCATCTCCTCCCCGCCAGAGCTGTGCTGGTCATTGCCGGAACCTCCGCTTGACTATCCTTGCAAACCACGTGCCCTCGCCGGAGTTGCTGCCGCCGCCGGAAAATCCAGCGAGATTCGCCGGTGGGCGGCGGCACGTCGCGACGGAATGCCGAAAAAACCGCCAGTGGGCGTTACGAATGGCACCAGCCGGCGGTGCTCCGAGGTGGCGCGGAACGGCCAAGACGGCCGTCGAGCCGGCGACGCCGTCGCATGGGCGGACGCAACCACGACGAGGATCGGGCTGGATTCGGGGAGGGGCGCAAAGCGGCCAGCGGCCGGGCGTGCCGCACGATCCGCTGCGGTCTCGGCGGTTCCGCCCCCCTCACTAACTAACACTAACGCCGCTCGGCGGCGATGCGCTCGAGGAGGTCCGCTTCCTTGGCGATCTCCGCCGTGAGCACCTCGCGCCCCTCGGCGGTCACCAACACGTCGTCCTCGATGCGCACGCCGGTGCCGCGGAACCGGGCCGCGGCGCCGTCGACGCTCTCCGCGAAGTAGAGACCGGGCTCGACGGTGAGCACCATTCCCGGTTCGAGCCGCCGCGGCTTGTCCTCGAGGCGATACTTGCCCACGTCGTGCACGTCCATGCCGAGCCAGTGGCTGGTGCGGTGCATGTAGTAGGGCCGGTAGGCTCCCTTCTCGATCGCCTCGTCGAGCGACGCGGCGAGCACCCCGAGCGAGCGCAACCCCTCGACGAGCACGCGCAGCGCGGCATCGTGCACGTCGTCGAAGCTCGCGCCGGGCGCCACGGCCTCGATCGCGTGCTTCTGCGCCTCGAGCACGACATCGTAGACACCGCGCTGTTCGGCGCCGAACTTCGCCCCCACGGGATAGGTGCGCGTGACGTCGGCGCAGTAATGGTCGTATTCCGCGCCCGCGTCGATCAGCACCAGGTCGCCGTCGCACATCCGGCGGGAATTCTCCGTGTAGTGGAGGATCGTGGCGTTGGCCCCCGAGGCGACGATCGAGGGATAGGCGGGACCGCTGCCGCCGAGGCGGCGAAACGCGAAGTCGATCGCCGCCTCGACCTCGTGCTCGGCGGCTCCCGGCCGAGCGGCGAGCAGCGCCTCGCGATGGGCCACGGCGCTGATCGCGGCGGCGCGCCGCATGCGATCGATCTCCTCCGGGGCTTTGCGCAGCCGCATCTCGTGCAGCACGTCGACCGGGGAGAGGAGGGCGAGCGCGGGCGCTCCGCTGCGCGCGCGGGTCGCCTGCGAGCGGCGCACTTGCTCGAGCACGCGCTGGTTCAGGCGGTCGTCGCGGCCGAGCGTGAAGTAGAGGCGCTCGCGCCCGTCGAGGAGCTTCGCGAAGACCTCCTCGAAGCGGTCGACCGTGTGGGCGGTGTCGGCGGCGAAGCGCTCCCGCGCCCCCTCGGCCCCGTAGCGCCTGCCCGTCCAGGTCTCGCGCTCCGGGTCGCGCGGCAGGACGAACAGCGTGAAGCGCTCCGCGCCCGCGGTATCGAGCAAACACAGCGCCTCCGGCTCGGGGAATCCCGTGAGGTAATGGAAGTCGTTGTCTTGACGGTAGCGATACTCGACGTCGTTCGAGCGCATCGCGACCGGAGCCGCCGCGAGCAGGGCGAGCGAGCCCGCGGGCAGCGCGGCGAGAAAGCGCTGACGGCGGGCCGCGAACACGGCGGCGTCGAAGCGTTCGTTCATGGGCTTTGCGACCGTCCGTCGGGCAGAGTAGTGGACGGGCGGATTCATGGCAAATTTGCGAGCGGCGCCGCTCCGCGCCGTTCCACACGGCTCGCCGCACCGACCAGCGGCGTTACCTCCGGATTAGGGGGCCTCCCGGCCGGTTGCCGCTGCGGGCGCAATCCACTATCCTCGACGCGTTTTTGCCGCGCAGGCGCGGCGGAGCAGTTCGCATGAACCGAAATCTGCGCTTCGTGGCCGGCTCGGCGCTGATCGTCGCCGCCTTCGGCTATCTGATGTACACGGCGATCCGCGAGACCTCGTCGTATTACCTGACGATCCAGGAATTCCTGCCGAGAAAGGCCGAGTACGCGAACGCGGCGCTGAGGATCGCGGGACGGGTCGCGCCCGGCTCCATCGACTACGACGCCAAGACGCTGCGCCTGCGCTTCCACCTCACCGCTTTCGCGGAGGCCGGCGCCGCGGCCGACACCGTCGCGGTGGCGTTCACCGGCATCAAGCCCGACATGTTCGCGGAGGGCCGCGACGTGATCGTCGAGGGCCGTTACGCGGACGGCGTCGTGCAGGCCAGGCAGGTGCTCACCAGCTGTCCGTCGAAGTACGAGGCGAAGGCCGCCGCCGCGGCGCCCCCCGGCGGGGGTGCGGGCTGATGCACGGATCGGATCTCGGCACGCTCGCCCTGCAGCTCGGCTGGTGCCTCGCGCTCTATGCGACCGGCGCCTCCCTCTACGGCGTGCTCGCGGCGCGCGCCGAGTTCGTGCACAGCGGCCGCCGCGCGGCGCTCGCCCTGTTCGGCTGTGTGGCAGTCGCGGTCGCCGTCATGCTGCACGCGCTGGTGACCCGCGACTTCCGGCTCGAGTACGTGGCGAGCTACACCTCGCGGACGCTGCCCATGAGCTACACGGTGGCGGCGCTGTGGGGCGGGATGGCGGGCAGCCTGCTCTTCTGGCTGGCGCTGCTGAACCTCTCGGCCACCGTCGTCCACGTGCAGAACCGCGACCGCCACCGCGCGCTCATGCCGTACGTGACCGCGACGCTGTCGACCATCAGCCTGTTCTTCCTGTCGCTGCTGGTGTTCGTGGTGCCCGCCTTCGAGCGGCTCGACTTCGCCCCGTCGGAGGGCTCGGACCTGAATCCGCTGCTGCAGAACTACTGGATGATGATCCATCCGCCGGCGCTCTATGCCGGCTACGTGACGGTGAGCGTGCCGTTCGCGTTCTGCGTCGCGGCGCTGGCCAGCGGGCAGCTCGGCGACGATTGGATCCGCTCGACGCGGCGCTGGACGCTCCTCTCCTGGTTCTTCCTGACGCTCGGCAACGTCTTCGGCGGCGCGTGGGCCTACGAGGTGCTCGGCTGGGGTGGCTACTGGGCGTGGGATCCGGTGGAAAACGCCGCGTTCATGCCCTGGCTGGTGATGACCGCGTTCCTGCACTCGGTGATGATCCAAGAGAAGAAGGACATGCTGAAGGTGTGGAACGTGTCGCTGATCATCCTCGCCTTCGCCCTGACGATCTTCGGTACGTTCCTCACCCGCTCGGGGGTGATCTCCTCGGTGCACAGCTTCACCCAGTCGGGTCTGGGGCCCTTCTTCCTGTGGTTCCTCGCCGCGGTGCTGGTGGGCGCGATCGCGCTCGTCGGCTGGCGGCTGCCGATCCTGCGCTCGCAGAATCAGCTCGAATCGTTCTTCTCGCGCGAGGCGGCATTCCTGTTCAACAACCTGATCCTGCTCGGCATCTGCTTCACGGTGTTCTGGGGCACGGTGTTCCCGGTGATCTCCGAGTGGGTGCGCGGGGTGAAGATCACGGTCGGCCCGCCGTTCTTCAACAAGGTGAACGCGCCGCTCGGGCTCTGCCTGCTGTTCCTCACCGGGGTCGGCCCGATCATCGCCTGGCGGCGGGCGACGCCGAAGAACCTGCGGCGCAACTTCGCGCTGCCGCTCGCCTGCGGCGTGGCCGGCGGGCTCGTGCTGTTCGCGCTCGGCATGCGCCAGCTCGCCGCGCTGGTGTCGTTCTCGCTCTGCCTGTTCGTGGCGGCGACCGTCGCCATCGAGTTCTACCGTGGCACGCGCGCTCGCCAGGCGCTGGTCGGCGAGCCGGCGGCGACCGCGCTCGCGCACCTGGTGTCGAAGAACCATCGCCGTTACGGCGGCTACGTGATCCACCTCGGCGTGGTGCTCGTCTTCATGGGCATCACCGGCTCGTCGCTCTTCAAGGAGGAGGTGCAGGCGACGGTGGCGCCGGGACAGAGTTTCTCGATCGGCGCCTACACGCTGCGCTTCGACCGGCTGTCGGAGGACGACGATCCGCACGTGGCGATCACGCGCGCCGAGGTGACGGTGCTGCGCGGCGACCGCGTCGTGGGGCTGCTGTGGCCCGAGAAGCGCTTCTACAAGCGGCCGGGACAGCCGACCACCGAGGTGGCGATCCGCAAGACGCTGCGCGAGGACCTCTATCTCGTGCTCGGCGCGCTCGATCCGCCGTCCGGCCTGGTCACGTTCCAGACGTTCCTGAACCCGCTGGTCACCTGGCTGTGGTTCGGCGGCGCGGTGATGGCGCTCGGCACGGCGGTGGTGATGACGCCGACCGCCGCCGAGCGGCGGGCCCGGGCCGCCTCGCCCGCCGGCGAGCGTTCGCCGTCCGTCGCCGAGGAGGGCTGAGTGAGCCGCGGACGCGCTCTCGGCACCCTGCTCCTCCTGCTGGCACTTTGCCCGTCCGCTCGGGCCGCGTCCGTGACCACCAAGGAGATCGAGGAGGCGCTCACCTGTCAGTGCGGCTGCGGCTTGACCGTCCACTCGTGCAACCATTTGCAGTGCGGCTCGGGCATTCCGCTCCGGCAGGAGGTGCTGACGCTGGTCACGCAGGGGCTCTCGCGCGACGAGATCCTCATCCGCTTCCGCGAAAAGTACGGCGAGAAGATCCTCTCCTCGCCGACCACCGAGGGCTTCAACCTGACGGCCTGGATCCTGCCTTTCGTGGTGGTGGCGGCGGGCGCCGGGCTGCTGGTCCGCACCGTGCGGCGCTGGACGGCCGCGGAACGCGGCGAGGCGGCTTCGCCCGCGCCGGTGGCGGTGTCGGAGAGCGACCGGCGCCGGCTCGATGCGGAGCTGGCCAAGGAGCCGTCGTGAGCTTCGCGATCTATCTCGCCGGTCTCCTGCTGATCGCCGCCGTCGCCTGGGCGGCGGCGAGCCCGCTGCTCGTGCCGCCGAGCCCGCCGCGCGCGGAGCCCGCGCCGCCGCGCGACGAGCGCTGGCGCAAGCAGAAGGCGGAGGCGTTGGCGGCGATCAAGGAAGCGGAGTTCGATTTTCACCTCGGCAAGCTCTCCGAGACGGACTATCGGCAGCTCCGCTCACGTCTCGAGGCCGAGGCGCTCGAGGCGATGGGTGAGCTGGAAAGGCGGGGAAGTGGCGACGCTCGGTGATTTCCAGACCCTCGATCTCCGCGTCGCCACCATCACGGCCGCGGAGCTGCACCCGAACGCGGACCGGCTGCTGGTGCTGCGCATCGACCTCGGCGGCGAGCAGCGCCAGATCGTCGCCGGCATTCGCGCGAGCTACGAGCCGCAGGCGCTGGTCGGCAAGCAGATCGTCGTCGTCGCCAACCTCGATCCGGCGAAGCTGCGCGGCGTGGAGAGTCAGGGGATGCTGCTCGCCGCGCGCGACGGCGACCGCGTGGTGATCCTCGGGCCGGACGCGGGGGTGACGCCCGGCAGCAAGGTATCCTGAGCGCTCCGCGGGCTCGATCGCCGTTTTCCATCGTTCAACCGACGACCATGATCGAAATCATCGCCGCCGCCCTCGCCGCCTTCGCGCTGGCCTTCACGCTGCTGTCGCTGCGCCGGGCCCGAGACCGAGCCGCGGCGCTGGAGAGCGACCTCGACGCGAGCCAGAATCACAACCGGGCGCTGATCGAGCAGCGCGACGCGCTGAAGTCGTCGCTCGCCGAGACCGCGGCCGGGCTCGAGGCCACGAAGCAGCGGCTCGAGGGAGTCGAGGCCGAGAAGCAGGACCTCGAGCGGCAGCGCGCGGCGCTCGCCGAGACCGCGTCGCGGCTCGAGAAGGCCCGGAGCGAGCTCGAAGCCGAGCTCGGCAAGCTGCGGCGCGAGCACGAGTCGCTCGAGCATCGCGTGGTCGACTTCCAGGGCCAGTGGTCGCACCAGCTGTCGACGCTCGAGGCCGAGATCTCGACGCTGATCCGCCAGCTCGGCGAGTTCCGCAAGGGCACGACGCTGCCGATTCCGCGCCCCGAAGGGCCGGGGTCGGCCGCCGCGGCCGAACTCGGCGGCGTCCCGCCGTCGGGCGGCCCACGCCTGGCCGGCGCGCGGCCGCGCCCCGTCAGCCCCGAGGCGCAGTCGCCGCCGGGGGATCCAGCCGCAGCACGGCGACTCCCGTGATCCGGCGCTCCCCGGCCTGCTCGAGGATCAGATCGCAGTCGATCTCGACCCATTCGCCGTGCGGGCGCCGGTCGGTGACGAAGCCGCTGCAGACGATCGGGGCTGCGGGCCGGACGATGCCGCGGAAGGTCACGCCGAGCTTCTCGAGGCGGGCCTGCGGCAGCCACTCGTTGAGCATCCGCGAGAGCAGCGCCATGCTCATGTTGCCCGGCAGGATCTGCCCGGGCAGACCTTCCTTGCGGGCGACCTCGTCGCTGTGGAAGCGCTGGCCCGGCATGTTCGCCGCGATCGCGTAGCGGCGCACGTCGTCGCCGCTGAGCACGACCTCGAGCGGCGGGATCTCGTCGCCGATGTCGATCCTCTCCACGCTCACGTCGCCGCCTCGCCGCGGATCAGGAACCGGCTGTCGATCACCGCGACCATCTCGCCGCGCTGGTTCTTCATCCTCAGGCGGGACACGATGAACACCATCGCTCCCGAGCGGCCGGTCTTCTCGTAGACCTCGTGGAGCACGTTGCTGGTGTGAATCACGTCTCCGGCACGGATCGGCGCGCCGAACTGGATGTCCTTCCCCGCGTCGAAGCTGCGCGCGAAGGCGCGGCGCGGCAGCGCCGGGGGGGAGAAGCGGTTGCCGCGGAACTTCATGCAGAAGGTCGGCGGAGCCACCGGCTCCGGCGCGAAGTAGACCGGATGGCTCTCGCCGAGCGAGGCGGCGTATTCGTGGATCTCCTGCGCGGTCACCGGCGGAGAGACGCTGGAATCGAATTCGACGCCGAGCAGCGCGGCGTCGATGCCGAGGGGAAGCGCCTCGCTCATGGGCCCTTCAAGCGGTCGCGGAAATCCACCGCGCGGTAGCCGCCCTCGCGCAGCGCCCGCACCAGGTCTTCCTCGTCGCTCACCTCGCGAGGAAACTCGGTCGCGCAGATGCCGATAAACGAGACCAGGTGCGAGTCGCTGCCGCCGATCGCGCCGTAGCCGTGGCGGCGGAGCAGCTCCTCGACGCGCTCGTTCTCGCCCTTGCGGCTGCCGCCGTTCAGCAGCTCGACGGCGCGCACTCCCTCGAGCGGCGGCTTGGTCTGGTAGTGCTCGCACAGGCCCACCGTGGGCCGGCCGGGATGGCAGGGGACGGCGATGCCCCCGAACTCCTCGACGTCGGTGATCAGCTCCTGCGCGGGAAGCCGGACGTTGGAGAAGTCGAAGCGCTCGAGCATCGGCTGGTTCACGCCGTAGACCAGCACGTGGCCGTAGTCGGTCTCGACCTCCGAGCCCTTGAAGATGCGGATTCCGTACTCGTCCTCGAGGCGGCGGTAGTCGCTGTCGGCGTCGAACTGGCGGTGCTCGGTGAGCACCAGCCCGTCGATCGGCAGCACGCCCTTCTTCTTGAGCAGCCACTGCAAGTAGCCGACGACCGTGGCGCGGCTGTCCTCGGACTTCTTGGAGTGGACGTGCAGATCGAGGATCACCGCTCGCTCGCTCTCCGGAACCGCGGAATTGCCAGGTCCTCGTCGACGTCCTCGAAGACCACTTCGACGGCCATGCCGATCTTCACCTCTTCGGGGGGCGTATGGACCACGTTGCTGAGGACCCGGGGGCCCTCGTCGAGATCAACATACGCCATCACGTACGGCAACTCATCCCGGAAGCCCGGCGCCTGGCTCTGGTATGTGACGGTGAAGGTATGGATCCTGCCCCGGCCGCTCGAGCGCACGTACTCGACGCTCGACGACAGGCAAGCCGGACAGAGACCGCGCGGGTAGAAGCGCAGCTCGCCGCAGCCCCCGCAGCGCTGCAGGACCAGCTCGTGGCGGGCGCAGGCTTCCCAGAACCAGCGGTTCTCCTCGTCGATGCGGGGGAGCGGCTTCTTGTAGTCCTTGCGCGACATCTACCCCCGCTCTCTCCCGAGGATGAGGGTGGCGCCGCTGTGGCGGCGGGAGATCACGCCGCCCGTGCCGTGGCAGAGCGCGACGTCGCGCTTCTTCACCTGCCGCGCGCCGGCGTCGCCGCGCAGCTGCTTGACCGCCTCGATGACCAGGAAGATGCCGCGCATGCCCGGGTGGTTCGACGACAGCCCGCCGCCGTCGGTGTTGGTCGGGCACGGGCCGTCGAAGGCGAGCCGGCCGCCGCAGACGAAGGCACCGCCCTCGCCACGCGGGCAGAAACCGAGGTTCTCGAGCGTCAGCAGCACCGTGATGGTGAACGAATCGTAGATCATGCGCAGGTCGACGTCGCGATGTCCGATGCCGGCCATGGCCATCGCCTTGGGGCCGGTCTGCGCGGCGGCCACCTCGAGGAGATCCTGTCGGCCGACTCCGGTGTGCACCACGCCCTCGGCGGCGCCGAGCACGTAGGCCGGCGCCTTGCGGAGGTCGCGGGCGCGCTCGGCCGAGGTCACCACCAGTGCGCCGCCGCCGTCGGAGATCATGCAGCAATCGAGGAGGTGCAGCGGCGACGACACGACGCGCGAGGCGAGCACGTCCTCGACGGTGATCGGGTCGTGGAACTTCGCCGCCGGGTTGAGCGCGGCGTGACGGCGCGTGGTGACGGCGATCTCGGCGAGCTGCCGCGAGGTTGTGCCGTACTCGTGCATGTGGCGCATCGCGGCCATCGCGTAACTGCCCACCACGGTCGGGCCGTAGGGCGTCTCGTAGGCGTCGGGCGGATCCCCGAAGCCGCCGGTGCCGCCGGTGCCGACCGCGAGGCGGTCCGAGGCGGCCGTCGAGCCGTAGAGGATCAGCACGACGCGGCAGAGGCCCGCGGCGATCGCCGCCGAGGCGTGCGCCACGTGGGCCACGAACGAGGACCCGCCGAGATTGGTCGAGTCGAGGTACGTGGGGCGCAGGTTCAGGTGATTGGCGAGCGCGATCACCCCGATCGGCCCCATGCTCGCCGTGCACAGGCCGTCGACGTCGGCGATCGCGAGGCCGGCGTCCTCGAGCGCGCCGCGCGCCGACTCGGCCATGATCCGATGCGGCGTCAGGTGCGGCGCGTAGCGCGTCGGGTGCTCGTACGCGCCGACCACGGCGGTCTTGCCGCGCAGGCTCATCTCGGCAGCCTCTCCAGGAAGGGGTCGATCGCGGCGTGCAGCGCTTCGGGCTTCTCGCGGTAGAGATAGTGGCCCGCGCCGGGGATCTCGACGTGCGCGGCGCCGGCGAGGTCACGCGCCAGCGCGGCGCCGTCGGCGGCGGGGATGATCGGGTCCTTGGCGCCGTGCACGACCAGCGCCGGCAGCCGGATCTCGCCGAGCCGCGGCCGGAAGTCGACCTGCTGGGCGAGCATCAGGTCGAAGTAGCGCACGCGCGGGTCGGTTTGCACCTGCAACGCCCAGCCCTCGCGCAGCAGCTCGCGCGGCGGGTCGTCGCCGTATCCGAACGGCGTGAACGGCTGGGGCGCGCGTCCGGTCATGACGCCGTGCCAGGTCGCGGTCATCTCGGCCGGCAGTACGACCCGCGCGGCGGTCGACACCAGCACGAGCGCCTCGACGCGGGCCGCCGCCCGCAGCGCAATCTCGAGCGCGACCAGCCCGCCCATCGACGTGCCGACGACCACCGAGCGCTCCACGCCGAGCTGGTCGAGCAGCGCGAGCGTACAGTCGGCGTAGGCGGCGATCGACGGCAGCGCCTCGGTGCCGGAGGAGCGGCCGTGCCCCGGCCAGTCGAAGGCGATCGGGCTGTGCCGCAGGGCGAAATGCTCGAGCTGGCGGCTCCAGATCGCCGCGGTCGAGCCCGCGCCGTGCAGCAACACCAGCCGCTTGCCGAGCGCCGGCGCCGGGGCCACCCCGGGGAGCGTCGACGGCGGCGGGTGCAGGACGTTCACCGCGTGGCCAGCGATCTCGAAGTACTTGCTCGGCATGCGCACGAGGGATGCAATACTACCCGCCCGGCGAAATCAACCGGGGTGCGAAAAGGGGTCGGGAGTCTTTTCCGGTCACGCCGGAGGGACTCTCGACCCCTTTTTCGCCCACTCGTCGGGGTCGAACGCCCGCAGCGCGAGCGCGTGCACGTCGCGCTTCAGCAGATCTCCGAGCGCCGCGTAGACCGCGCGGTGGCGCTCGAGCGTCGAGCGACCGCGGAACGTCTCGGCGACGATCACCACCGAGAAGTGGCCGCCTCCCCCCGCCGCGCCGGCATGGCCGACGTGTCGCGCGCCGTCGTCGACGATCTCCAGGTGCGCGGGAGCCAGCGCCGCGCGCAGCCGAGCTTCGATCCGGTCGGTGGTGCCCATCGGCCCCTCAGTCCAGGTCGCTCAGTGGCCAGGAGCGAAAATCGCGCTGGTAGACGACCTCGCCCTTCGCGCTGAACACCAGGTAGCGGTCGGCCGGCTCGAGC
>JACPRU010000044.1 GCA_016189835.1 Deltaproteobacteria bacterium
CCGAGCGCGTTGTAGCGGCCGAAGTACTCGGGGCAGTCGCTCACCACCTCGACGAACGAGAAACCGCGGTGGACGATCGCCTGCGCGATCAGGTCGTCGAGAGCGAGAGGGTGGGCGGTCAGGCCGCGGGCGACGAACGTGGCGCCGGCGCCGGCGGCCAGCCGGCAGGCGTCAAAGGCCGGCTCCGTGGTGCCGTCCGGCGCGATGCTGCTGCGGGCGCCCGCCGGCGTGGTGGGGGCGCCCTGTCCGCCGGTCATGCCGTAGATGGCGTTGTTGAGCAGCAGGCAGGTCAAGTCGATGTTGCGGCGCGCGGCATGGATGAGGTGATTGCCCCCGATCGCCAGGCCGTCGCCGTCGCCGGTGATGACGACCACGTTGAGGTCGGGGCGCGCGAGCTTCAGGCCGGTGGCGAAGGTCAGGGGGCGGCCGTGCGTGGTGTGGAGCGTGCAGAAGTCCACGTAGCCGACGATGCGGCTCGAGCAGCCGATCCCCGACACGAAGGCCACGTTCTCGCGCGCCAGACCGAGGCGGTGGACGGCTCGCAGGATCGCCTTGAGCACGATGCCGTGGCCGCAGCCCGGGCACAGCATGTGCGGCATCATGTCCAGCCGCAGATACTGGCGGTAGTCGAAGTCGGGGGTGGCCACGCTCACCGTCGTACTCCGGTCCGGTCGAGGGACTCCAGACGAGCCAGCACGTCCTCGGGCGACAGCGGCTGGCCGTCGGCACGCAGGCACGGCACGACCGGCGCGCGCCCCCCCACCGCGCGCTCGACCTCGCGGAGCATCTGGCCCATGTTCATCTCGGCTACTACCACGGTTCGCGCTCGCGCAGCCACTTCGGCCACCTCGCGGTCGGGGAAGGGCCACAGCGTGCGCGGGCGGAAGACGCCAACCCGGGCGCCCGCCGCGCGCGCCCGTGCCGCCGCCGCGCGCGCCGCCCGCGCGGCGATGCCGACCGCCACCACCACGGTGTCGGCGTCGTCCAGGCCGACTCCCTCCCACTCGACGATGTCGGCGCGCGCCCGCTCGATCTTGGCGTGGAGCCGCTCCTGGAGGCGAGCCACCTGGGCGGAATCCTGGGTGGGATAGCCGCGTTCGTCGTGGGCGAGCCCGGTGACGTGGAAGCGGTAGCGGGAGCCGAAGTCGGCCATGGGCGGCACGCCGCCGGGGCCGGGGGCGTACGGGAGGAACGTCTCCAAGGCATCCTCGGGCCGCGCACGCTCCACGGGAACCACGTCCTCGGCGCGCGGAACCGTCACCCGCTCGTGCACGTGGCCGATGACCTCGTCGAAGAGGAGGAGGACGGGCGTCCGGTAGCGCTCGCTCAGCGCGAAGGCGCGCACCGTCAGCTCGTAGACCTCGGCCACCGACGCCGGCGCCAGCGCCACGACGGGATGATCGCCGTGCGTGCCCCAGCGCGCCTGCATGACGTCGCCCTGGGCGGGGCTGGTGGGCAGCCCGGTGCTGGGGCCCGCCCGCATGACGTCCACGATCACGCAGGGGATCGCGGCATACGCCGCCTAGCCTATGTGCGCCTGCATCAGCGAGAAGCCGGGGCCGCTGGAGGCGGTCATGGCCTTCGCGCCCGCCAGCGAGGCGCCGAGGACGGCGCCCAGGGACGCGATCTCGTCCTCCATCTGCACGAAGACGCCGCCGAGCGGCGGCAGCGCCGCCGCCATCGCCGCGGCGATCTCCGACGAGGGCGTGATCGGGTAGCCCGCGTAGAAGCGGCAGCCGGCGTGCACGGCCGCGCGCGCACAGGCCTCGTTGCCCTGCACGAGCTCGAAGGCGGCGGCACGCGTCTTCACGCCGTGTGCACCTCGATGGCGAAGTCCGGGCACAGCAGCTCGCAAAGCCGGCACCCCGTGCACGCCTCGGGCCGGACCACGCGCACGGCGGCGCTGCCGTCGATGGCGAGACACCACTCGGGGCAGGCGCGTACGCAGATCTCGCACGCTCTCCCCTTGCACCACGCTTCGATCACCTCGAGCCGCGGCGGCCGCGCCTGGCCGTGGAGGCCGTTCGGCGAGAGCGCCGCCCGCGCCGCCTGGGCGTGGGTCTCGTCGGGGTAGCGGAGCGCCTGACCGGCGAGGAACGCCAGCTCGTTGGCGGCGGACGTCCCCTTCGGCGCGTGATCCGCCAGCGAGGCCAGCCACGCCTCCTCCGGGAACGGCATGACCGGCGCGAGGACGCCGAGCAGCACGGCGTTCAGCGCCTTGGCGCTGCCGACCTCGCGGGCGATCTCGCCCGCGTCGCAGGCGCGCACGTCGCCGACCTGGTCGGCCAGAGCCTCGAGCGCGAGGGCCGGATACGTCGATTCGCCGGACAGCCGGTTGCGGCAGGCGCCGGGCGGGATCACTCGCTGCAGGTTGATGATGAGGGGGGCGCCCCGGCGGAGGTACGGCATCGCACGCAGGCCCTCGTTCCACTCCATCGCCACCACCGCGTCCGCCTGGCCGATCTCGACGAGCGGGGAGTACACGCGCTGTCCGAAGCGGAGATGGGAAGAGACCACCCCGCCGCGCTGCGACATGCCGTGCACTTCGCTCTGCTTCACGTCCCAGCCCGCGCGGAGCGCCGTCTCGGCGACGATGGCGCTGGCCAGCACCACCCCTTGCCCGCCCACGCCCACGAGCAGGACGCTGCCGCCCTCCTTCATCATCGCGGCTTGCTCCAGCCCGGCAGCCCCACCATCGCCTCCGTCGGGCAGGTCTGGGCGCACACCGTGCAGCCGGTACACGTCACCGGATCGATCTGCACCTTGCGGCGGCCCTCGTGCCACTCCGCGCTCCAGGTGATCGAGGGACAGCCCAGGTTCATGCAGTACTGGCAGGCGATGCACTGCTCGGCCAGCACCGTGTAGGGCTGGTCGCGCACCTTGACGGGCGCCTCCACGCAGGGGCGATTGGTGATGATCACGGACAGGCCGGGAAAGGCCGCCGCCTGCTCGAGGGCAAGCTGGGTCTGCGCCAGGTCGTAGGGGTCGACCACGCGCACGAACTCCACGCCGAGCGCCCGGCAGACCGCCGGCAGGTCGATGGTGGGCGCGGCGTCGCCGCGGATGGTGACCCCGGCCGCCGGATGGGCCTGGCCGCCGGTCATCGCCGTCGTGCCGTTGTCGAGAATGAGGACGGTCATGCGCGTGCGGTGGTAGGCGGCGTCGGCCAACGCGGGCAGCCCGGCATGGAGGAACGTCGAATCGCCGATGGTGGCGACGACGGGGCCGGTGGCGCCGCCCGAGCGCGCCAGCCCGATGGCCATGCCGATGCTCGAGCCCATGGCCACCGTGGTGTCCATCGCGGCGAGCGGCTCGATGGCGGCCAGCGTGTAGCAGCCGATGTCGCCGCTCACCACGGCGCCGATCTGACGCAGGGCGAGGTAGGGCGCCACGTGCGGGCAGCCGGGACAGAGGACGGGCGGCCGCGTCACCGTGGGCGGCGACACGAGCGGCTTCTCCCCGGCCTCCGCGATGACGCCCGCGCGCACGAATCCCCGGCGGATCGCCTCGGGGCCGAGCTCGCCGTCGCGCGGGAAGTAAGCCTTGCCCTCGACAGCGAGGCCCAGGGCCCGCAGTTGCTCCTCGAGGAAGGGCTCGAGCTCCTCGACGACGATCAATCGCTCGACGCCGGCCGCGAACTCGCGCGCCAGGGCGCGCGGCAGGGGGTGGCTGAAGCCCAGGCGCAAGACGCTCGCCCCGGGCACGAGCTCGCGTACGTAGTGGTAGACGATGCTGCTGGTCACCACGCCGAGCGCGCGGTCGCCCCACTCGATGCGGTTGAGCGGGCTCGTCTCCGCCTCGCGCTCGAGGGCCTCCAGCCGCTCGAGCATCACGCGGTGGCGGGAGCGCGCGAATCCCGGCAGCATGACGAGCTTCGCGGGGTTGCGCTGGAAGCCGAGCCCCGGCGCCACCCGCAACGGGCCGGGCGCCACGATGCCGCGGGCGTGGGAGACGCGCGTGGTCGTGCGCAGGACGACCGGCACGTCGAACCGCTCGCTCAGATCGAAGGCATGGACGGTGAAGTCGCGCGCCTCCTGGCTGTCGGCCGGCTCCAGCAGCGGCACCCCGGCGAAGCGGACGAGCACACGGTTGTCCTGCTCGTTCTGCGAGGAGTGCATGCCGGGGTCGTCCGCGCTCACCACGACCAGGCCTGCCCGCACGCCGGTGTACGCGGAGGTCATGAAGGTGTCGGCGGCCACGTTGAGACCGACGTGCTTCATGGCACAGAGGGCGCGCGCCCCGCCGATGGCGGCGCCGAGCGCGACGTCCAGCCCCACCTTCTCGTTGGTAGACCACTCCACGTAGACCTGCCGGCCCGGGTCCAGCCGCACCAGCGTCTCGAGAATCTCGGTGCTCGGCGTCCCGGGATAACCCGCCGCCACGCGAACGCCCGCCTCGCGCGCGCCGCGCGCGATGGCCTCGTTGCCGGAGAGGAGCAGCGGGCGCGGCGTGACCGCGCCCGGCGAGGCCCGCACTTCGGACGACGCCCCGGGCGCGGTCACCGGTCGTTCACTCGACGGATCTTTTGCGAGCGTAGGCACTCCACCGACCCTTCGGCGATGGTGAGGATCCGGCGGCCGGGATCTCCTGATCTGCGATGATCGGTCGGCTTTACGGCGCGCATGGGGCGCCGTCAAGCCGGGTCGAAGTGACTGTCGCTGTGACGGTGTAGGGTCGAAGCGACGGCGTTTGCGATCCGGTGGAGCAAGGCCTCGGTCTCCTCGAAGCCGAGACATGCGTCGGTGATGCTCTGACCGTAGGTGACGGGTGCGTTCTGACGCCCGGCGACGAGGTGGCTCTCGAGCATCAGTCCTCGAATGGGCCACAATCTCGGGTTCCCCATGATTGCGTCCGCCACGACGATCTGCCGGACCGCATCCTTGTCGCTGTTGCCGTGGCTGCAGTCCACCATGAGGACCTCGGGAAGCTCGGCGGCGCGCAGCAGCCGCAGTGCGCCTTCGACGGAGGCGGCATCGAAGTTGGGCCCCGTCTCGTTTCCACCACGGAGTACGAGATGAGCGTAGGGATTGCCGGCGGTTTCCAGAATGGCGGCCACGCCCTCCTTGGTGATGGACGGGAACAGGTGTCGGCGGCGCGCGACCCGTATCGCGTCCACGGCCACCTGAACGTTGCCGTCCGTGCGGTTCTTGATGCCGACCGGCATCGACAGACCCGACGCCAGCTCCCGGTGTACCTGGCTCTCCGCGGTGCGGGCTCCGATCGCGCCCCAGCTGATGAGGTCGGCATAGAACTGGCCAAAGGTCGTATCGAGAAACTCCGTCCCGGCGGGGACCCCCAGCTCGAGAACGTCGAGAAGCAATTGCCGGGCCAGGCGCAAGCCCTTGTTGATGCGGTAGGACTCGTTCAAGTCCGGATCGTTGATGAGTCCCTTCCAGCCCACGGTCGTTCGCGGCTTTTCGAAGTAGACGCGCATGACGACGAGAAGCGCGTCGGATAGGGCGTCCGCCACCGGCTTGAGTTTGGCCGCGTACTCGAACGCGGACCTGGTGTCGTGTACGGAGCAAGGCCCAACGACCACGAGAAGCCGCGCATCCCTGCCGTCGAGTATCGCCTCGATTGCTTGACGCGCCTCGTATACTCTCGTCGACGCGGTGTCGGTGAGGGGGATCTCCTCGGCGAGTATGGCCGGCGAGAGCAGCGGCCTGGTCTTGACGATGCGTAGATCGTCGGTCTTCATCTTGTTCACGGGGCCGGTGGACCGCTCGTCGGTTCAGCCATACAGGCGCCCGAACAGCTTGAGCAGCGGCTGCGGCCGTCCGACCCGGAACAGGGGCGCGAAGCTGTTGTCGCGGAAGCTCTGTACGACCCGGCGCGCCGGGTCGTCGAAACAGCTGTCCTCCCTCATGTACGGCACGCGCTCGCGGATGAACTCGAACGCCGCCCGCGTCTGACCGAGCCGGTCCGCACCGCGGATCTCCAGGGCCTGCGCCAGCGCGATCATCTGCAGCGCGACGACCTTCTCGGTCAGATCGATGACCCGCGCGCAATCGCGCGCCGCGTGCAGGCCGAGCGAGACCTTGTCCTGGTTGTGGCACTCCGTCGACTGCGAGTGCACCGAGGCCGGATTGCAGCGCATCAGCGCCTCGATCAGCAGCGAGGTGCAGACCAGCTGCACGCCCTTGAAGCCATGCTGCACGGCACGGTCCTCGTCGCTCTGACCGGGATCGACCAGGTTCGCCGGCAGCCCGTTGCTGTACTTCTCGTCGACGATGAGCTCCAGCTGGCGCTCGCACATGTGCGCGACGTTGGCGACCGCGACCTTCAGCGCGTCCATCGCCATGCAGACGTGGCCGCCGTAGAAGTTGCCGGCGTTGAACAGGTGCCCGCTTTCGGCGTCGTAGAGCGGGTTGTCGTTGGCGGAGTTGAGCTCGCGCTCGACCCAGGCCGTCGCCCAGTCGAGCACGTCGGCGAGCACGCCCGCGATCTGGGGCGCGCAACGGATGGAATAGCGATCCTGGATCTTCAGATGCAGACGCCTCGCCTCGGCGCCGTCGATCGCGCCCACCTCGCCGAACACGGCGTCGAGGTCCCGCGCGAGCCGGCTGCCCTCGAGCCAGGCCAGCACCTGCGCGGCGAACCAGCACGGCCCCGGATGGTTCTTGAGCGTGTGCGCGAGCGGTTCGAAGGCGTTGCGCACGCCGAGCAGGGCCTCGGCGGTCATGGCGGTGGTGAGCGCGGCGAATTCGGCCATCTGTGCCGCGCGAAACACGTTGACCGCCGCCAGGCCGGTCATCACGGAGGTGCCGTTGACGATCGCCAGGCCTTCCTTGGCCTCGAGCCGCAACGGTTTCAGCCCCGCCAGCGACAGCGCCGAGGAGGCATCCATGGTCTCGCCGTCGTACCAGACCTTACGCTCTCCGCACAGCGCCGCTCCGAGATAGGAGAGCGGCACCAGATCGCCGCTCGCTCCCACCGAGCCCTCGACCGGGATGCACGGGGTGATGCCGCGATTCAGGAACTCCGCCATCTGCTCGAGCAACTGCAGCCGCACTCCGGAGTAACCCTTGGCGTTGGAGTTCAGCCGGGCGAGCAGGATCGCGCGCGCCTCGTGCACGGCGAAGAATTCGCCGGTGCCGGTGCCGAGAAAGCGCAGCAGATTGCGCTGCAGGGTCGCGACCCCCTTCGACGACAGGTGGCGGTCGCAGCTGTCGCCGAAACCGGTGGTGACGCCATAGATCGGCTTGCCCTCGGCGATCAGCCGGTCATTGAGCGCGCGAGAGGCCAACACCCGCTCGCGCCAAGCGGAGTCCGGATCGAGCTCCACCGGGAAGTGCAGGAAGGCGACGCACATGAGGTCGCCGATGGTGAGCCGATCGCCGTTGACTCGAATGACCTGGGTTCGCATACGCGGATTCCTGTCTCGAAGGGTCGGGGTGGCGCGGACCCGGCGCATCGTTCCGGGGCCGATCCGGCCATGATGGCACATGGGCGGTGCGCTGGGAACGGAGGGGCGTGAGGCGGTCTGCGAGGCGTGTGGCATCGACGGGCGCGCCGATCTACCGGGTGATCGAGGCGCGAGCGGCGGCGGGGAAGTATGCCCCCTGCGTGCGTGGCGGCAGTCGGCTCTGGGCTCCGGGGACGAGTGGCTTCCCGGGGTCTCTCGTGCCACCCGGACGGCAGCGTGGTCTGCGCTGATCTCGTCCAGTCGCCCCGAGCCGGCTGCCGTCCGGGTAGGCATGAACGGCGCAGAGAAGCCGCTCGTCCCCGGAGCCGCTCACCCGCTACGGCGCCCCGCGCGCCTCCGCCGGGTGCGATGCGCGGGGGGGCGCGTGTTCTCGCGTCAACGTCCGCGGTCGGCGAGCCGCAAGACCTCGTCGAGGATCGAGTCGACGTCTCGACGAGTCGTGCGCAGGTTCGTGAAGCAGGCCCGGATGCAGGAGCGCCCCTTGACGCGGGCGGGACCCAGGAAAGCCACGCCGCCGGCGACCAGGTCCCGGACCACCTGCTCGTGCCCCGTGTCGTCGAGGCCGCCACGCCGAAAGCATACGGCCGTCAGCGTGACGGGCGCGGCGATCTCGAGCGCCGGCTCCCTCTCGATCCGCTCGCCCATGTACGATGCGAGGTCGAGGAGGCTCTCGATCACGCGAACGTAGGCTTTGCGGCCGTAGGCGCGAATCGCCCACCAGACCTTGAGCGCCTTGAAGCTCCGCGAGAGCTGCGGGCCGTATTCGGCGAAGTTGAGAAGGTCGGGATCCCGGTTCATCCCCAGATAAGGCGGCACGAAGCTGAAGGTCCTGCGCCAGCGTTCCTGGTCGCGAAACAGCACGCAGCCCGCTTCCAGCGAGGCGAAGAGGAGCTTGTGCGGATCGAGGGTCAGCGAATCGGCGCGCCCGGCATGGAGGAGCTGGGGACGCAGGCGCTCGCTCAGCACGGCGAAGGCGCCGTAAGCTCCGTCCACGTGCAGCCAGAGGCCTTCGCGCCGGCAGTATTCGGCGAGCTCCTCCAGCGGATCGATCGCTCCGGTGGTCACGGTCCCGGCGGATCCGACGACGCAGAACGGAGTCTTGCCGTCCTTCCGATCCTGGACCACGGCATCCCGCAGCAGGTCGAGCCTGAGGCGGCAGCCGCCGTCCGTGCCGATGTGGCGCAGGTTGTTCAGGCCGAGGCCGAGCAGGGCCGCCGCCTTGTCGATCGAGTGGTGAGCTTCCTCGGACGCGTAGAGGACGAGCGGGCTGCGGACGCCCTGCAGGCCTTCCCGCCGCGGATCACCCGGATGGTGCGCGTCCCGAGCGACCGCGAGGGCCGAGAGATTCGCCATCGACCCGCCGCTCGTGATGATGCCCCCGCCCTCGGAGATGGCGAAGAGATCGAGGAACCAGGAGACGACCTTCCGTTCGATCGCGTTCGCGGCCGGCGAGAGCGTCCACAGGTTGCAGTTCTGGTTCAAGACGCTGGCGAGCGCGTCGGCGAACGGAGACACGCCGTTCGGCGAGGGCAGCACGTAAGCGAGGAAGCGGGGATGAGCGATCTGCGTCGAGTTGGGGATCACGACGCTGCGGAATTCGTCGAGGAGCTCCCGCATCGGCCGGCCGTCTTCGGGAAAGGGCTCCTCGAGGATCCCGCGAATCGCCGCACGATCGATGTCCGGGAAGACCGAGCGAGAGGCGAGATCCGCCTCGTAGCCCGCCAGCAGCTCTCCCAGCTCGCGAGCCGCGGAGCGCAGCTCATCGGGATTCCACAGGAGATCACGCCCCACGGGTGCCGGCGGTTCCATGGCGGTGGCGTCGCTCTCGGTCTTCATCCGATCCAATCGCGGCTCACGCTCACGGTTTCCTTGACCGTGATCGGCGATATTTCGCCGACCCTCCTCAATACCTCGTCGACGAAGGGCTTCGGGTCGATGCACTCTTCGGGGAACACCACTCCCTTCTTGGCGATCTTGCCCTGAACGATCCACTCGGCCCCCACCGAGCATGGAATTCCCGTGTTCGGTCCCATCAGGCCGTTGAAGTTGTATTTGACGGTGATCGTCTTCCCGCCTTTTTTCCCCTTCACCTCCACGACCATCGAGGAGGTGTAATCCTGCTTCCGTTCCTCCTCGTGGCGGCCGGACATCAGCAGCGAGATCAGAAAATCGCGGGGCACGATGCCGCGGCCCTTGACCTCGAGGGGTTCCGTGCCGGCCAGGCCGGCCTGTGCCAGGAACTTCAGCGCCTCGTAGGTCTCGACCGGGTAGGAGCCGATCTTGATCGTCAGGTTCTGGATCCCCGGCAGGACTCGCGGCAGCGTGAAGATCTCGGGGTGTCCGAACGGTGCGACCTTGGCTTTTCCCAGTGGGGGACCGAAATCCACTTCCTCCTCTTCCTCGAAGGCTTCCAGGTAGACCCTCTTCCCGCCCCGGATCACGGGGATCTTGCCGAAGAAGTTCGCCGCCATGTGGTAGATGACCGCCGGCCCCTCGGGCTCCCTCTCGTGGATCATCTGGGGGAAGCTCACGTCTCGGACCTCGTCCATCTGGCTCGCAGCGTGCATGACCATCAGGGGAGCGATGCCCGGGCTGACCCCGAGGCCGACGAGAACCGTGATGCCCTTCTCCCTGGCCTGCTCGTCCTTCTCGATGATCTGCTCGTGAGCTGCAATGTCGTCACAGAAGTCGATGTAGTTCTTGCCGGCCTCGATGGCGGCATCCACGACTTTCGGTCCCAGCAGGTAATAGGGACCCGTGCAGTTCATGACCAGATCCGCATCGCGGAGCGAGGCGAGGAGCGCCTTGCGGTCAAGAATGTCGACCCGCCTGGTGGAGACCTTGGGGCTGTCGAGCGCCCTGGCGAGCTTGTCGGCCGCTTCGAGGTCGAGGTCTGCGATCACGATTTCGTCGAACACGCTACGCCGGACCATGTCCCGGGTGGCGAAGCTTCCCTGAGCGCCGCACCCGCCCAGAACCATCGCCTTTCGCGCCTTCGTCGCCATCGGCCTCCTCCTTCCAGTTACGACTCGGCGCCGAGGCGCCGCTTCCCGCGAGTGGTTCGTACTCCCCGCCGACTCCTCGGTCGCCTCGCCTGAACCGCGGCGCGGCCGAGCCGCCGAATCCGCCGCCCGTCGGAGCGGCCCTCGCGGTCGGCCCGCCCCGGTCTCGTCGCTTCAGCGCGGCGCCAGCGCCTCGATCGTGCGTTCGTCGGGAACCATGCTGCCGTCGGAAGTGATCGGCACGATGCAGACGTGAGTCGCCCCGGCCTCGTAGTGGGCGGCGATCCGCCGGCGGACTTGGTCCACGGAGCCCCACGCGACGATCGCGTCCACCAGGCGATCGCTCCCGCCATCGACGAGATCGGCGGGGCCGAAGCCGAGCGGGGCGAGGTGCTTCGGGTAGTTACGCAGTCCGAGATAGAAGCTCGTGTACTTGCGAGCCGCGGCTCGAGCCTTCACCGGGTCGGTTTCGAGGTACACCGCCTGCGCGGCGCACACCCACTTGCCCGGGCCGGCGATCGCGCGCGTCCTGGCGGTGTGCTCGGGCGGCACGAAGTAGGTATGCACGCCGCGAGTTTCCTCGAGCGCGAGCCGCATCATCTTCGGCAGCAGCGCGCCGAGCACGACCGGCGGGGGCTCCTGCGGCTTGGGCGCCTGATATTCCGCGGCTTGCAGCCTCGCCAGGTACGCGCGCATGGTGCTCAAGGGCTTCTCGTAGCCGAGGCCTCGCGCGGCCTGAAGCTCGCGGTGACTGACGCCGAGGCCGAGGATGAAGCGGCCGGCGAACAGCTCGGCGAGCGTGTTGGCCGCGCCCCAGGCGGTGACCGGCTCGCGCTTCTGCACGATCGCCACGGCCGCGGCGACGATCAGCTTCTCGGTGTTGCTCAACAGGTAGGCGGCGTGGGTGAAGATCTCGCGTCCGAACAGCTCGGCGAACCAGATCGAGCTGTATCCCAGGCGCTCGACCTTGCGGGCCAAGCGTGCGGTGTCCGCGCCGCTCAGGCCGTCGAGGAAACAGAAGACGCCGGGCGTCCGCAAAGCGGACTCGAGATTGCCGTACGGGGCTGCGTCCGTCATGCAAGAACTCCTTCTGGCTGAGCGCCGCACGACCTGGGGTCGTCGTCCGGCCGCTCCGCGCTCGTCGGGGAGCTTCTCATCCATCTACCGTCGGGAGCGGCATCGGCGGCACCATAACACCGGCCGCGGCGTCTGTCGCCAGCGAACGCGAGCTTGCCCCGCGAGCTTGATTTGCTACGGGAGGGCGATGGTCGAGGGGATCGAGAGGCTCGAGGAGGCAATCGGCCGAGGCGGGCCAGGGGGAAACGCCGGGGGCATGGCATGAGGCTCGAGTCGCGGAAGGTGCGCGTCGCGGCGCTGCTGAGCGGCGGCGTCGACAGCACGGTGGCGGCGGCGCTGCTGCGCGACCGGGGCCACGACGTGGTGGGTGTCCATCTGCTGCTGGGATGCAGCAGCGGCGGCGGCTGCGGCGGCAAGGACTCGGCCGAGGCCGCTGGACGGGCGGCCCGCGAGATCGGCATTCCCTTCGTGGTGATCGATCATCGCCGGCCCTTCGAGCGCCTGGTGGTCAGGCCCTTTCTGCGGGGGAAGGCGAGCGGGCGGACGAGGAATCCCTGCGTCGCCTGCAATGCCCGGCTTCGCTTCGGCCTCGTCTGGGATCACCTGCGTTCGCTCGGCGTCGGCGCGCTCGCCAGCGGGCACTACGCGCGGGTGTTCCACGACCGGGGTCCCATCCTCGCCCGCGCCGCGCATCCGGGCTGCGATCAATCGTACGTGCTGTTCGCCGTGGCGCGGAAAATTCTTGCCCTGTGTCTCTTCCCGCTCGGCGAGCTCGGCAAGGAGGACGTGCGCGGCGAGGCCGTTCGCCGCGGCTTCACGTCGGCGGCCAGGCCGTCGAGCCAGGATCTCTGCTTCGTCACCGGGACCTCGCTCGCGGAGGTGATCGAGCGCGATCCTGCCCTCGGCCGCCACGTGCGCGCGGGGGAGATCGTCGACCGCGCTGGCCGGGTCGTCGGCCGCCACGACGGCGTTCATCGATTCACCGTCGGCCAGAGACGCGGTCTGGGAGCGATCGCTCCGGGGCCGCGCTACGTGGTCGCGCTCGATCCGCGCTTGCGGCGCGTGGTGATCGGTACCGGCGAGGAGGTGAAGAGATCTCGCTTCGGCGTGTCGCGGGTCCATCTCCAGGCGGGCCCGGAGACCTGGCGGCAGCCCTTCCGCGCGCAGCTCGCCACGCGATACCGCACCCGGCCGGTCGAGGCGCTGGTCACTCCGCGGCCGCAGCGGCGGGCGTGGGTGGAGGTCGAGCCCCCCGGAGTGGTCGCGTCCCCGGGACAGTGCGCGGTCTGGTATCAGGACGATCGGGTGATCGGCGGCGGCGAGATCGTTTGACTGGACGGGGAAAAGGGGTCGGGAGTCTTTTTGCGAGGCAACCCGCCGTTGCGGGAAAAGACTCCCGACCCCTTTTCGTTTCGAGCCATGGACGCGGGGCCGGAACATTTGCGAGAGTGGCGATTGCCGACCCGCCGATGCCGCCGACGGGCTCGCCCGCGGGCGGCGTCCCGGCCGGGATGAAAGGAGACGAACATGGGCGCAGACCGAGTGAACGATCAGGGATTCGACGTCGAGCGGCTCGGACGCGTGGCGCAAGCGATCCGGCGCGACATCGAGGCGGAGCGTTACCACGGCGTCGCGCTCATCGTGGCGCGCGGCGGGCGGGTGGTTCTCGACCTGACGGAGGGCTTCGCCGACCGTAAGGCGGGACGGCGGCTCGGCAAGGACGCCGTCTTCACCACGATGTCCGTCGCCAAGCAGTTCACCAACGTGCTCGCCCTGTCGCTCGTCGAGCGCGGCGCGCTGCGGCTGCACGCCCCGGTGGCGGAGCTGATTCCCGAATTCGGCACGCTCGGCAAGGAGAAGGTCAACCTCTTTCACCTGCTCACCCATACCAGCGGCGTCATGTCGGCGATCCCGATGGTCCCGCCCGACGTGCTCACGAACATCGAGAAGCTGGTCGCATTCGCCTGCGGCCTGCCGCTCGAGTCGCTTCCCGGCGAGCGGGTGAACTATTCGATCCTGCTGGCCCACTCGGTGATCGCCGCCCTGTGCCTGCGCGCCGACGGCCGCGGGCGAGGCTACGCGCAGATGCTCGACGAGGAGCTGTTCCGGCCGCTCGGCATGCGCGATACGTGCCTCGGCGGGCGCAAGGACCTGCTACCGCGCCTCTGCCCGGTGCGAGCATCGTACAGCGGCATTCCGGCCCTGCTCCCCGCCGAGGCGCTCGAAGGCGTCGCCGCCCTGCTCGAGATGCCGGAGTGCGAGATCCCCGGGGGGGGCTGTGTGACGACGATCCAGGACCTGCACCGCTTCGCCGAGATGCTGCGGCGCGGGGGCGAGCTCGACGGCGCGCGCATCCTTTCGCCGGCGATGATCGATTTCTGCACGCGCAATCACACCGGCGCGCTGCGCAACGTGCTGTTCGACGTGTTCGCAGGCTATCGACACTGGGAATTCTATCCCGCCAACATCGGCGTCGGCTTCTTCGTGCGCGGCGAGGGCAACATCCCGGGGCTCTTCGGCGTGCTCAATTCTCCGCGAACGTTCGGAGGCTTCGGCGCCGGCTCGACCGGCTTCACGATCGATCCCGAGCGCGATCTCAGCCTCGCCTTCCTCTCCGCGGGCCTGATGGAGGACAGCTACCACTTCGAGCGCATGGGGATGCTGGCGGACCTGGTGCTCTCTTCGATCGTGCGCTGACGGACCGGACGCGAGCCTTCCCGTCGAGCCGGAGGAAGGAGGTCTCTCATGCGAATCACGGGTCTCGCCTTGGGCGCGGTGACGGCGCTGCTGGTCGCCGCCGGGCCGGCCTCGGCGCAGGGCGCGGGCGGCGCGTCGTCTTCCGCGGCGAAATCCTCGGCCGCCAAGCACACGGGCTGCCTCGCCGCCGCCGCCGAGCCGAACGAGTTCAAGCTCACCCACGTCGACGGCGGCAGCGAGGAATACGCGCTGATCGGCGGCACGGACCTGAAGGGGCACGTCGGTCACAAGGTCGAGGTGACGGGCGAAACGCTCGCCGCGAGCGAGGCCGAACGAGCGGAGAAGGGCGCGGGCAGGGGCGAGGGCGGGAAGGCGGAAGCGGGGCACCAGCAGCTGCGCATGAGCGCTATGAAGCACCTCGCCGCCTCGTGCCCGTGACCGGCCGCGGCAAGGAGGCGCGCAAACCGGAAGTCGGGTGAGCGCGGGCTCGGGACTCGCGAAAGAAGGGGTCGGCGAAAACGGGGTCGGGAGTCTTCTTGCCGGAACGGCCCGAAGGGTGCTCCGCACAAAAGACTCCCGACCCCTTTTTCGCCGCGGAGCGCGGTCTGCTAACGTCCCCGCCATTCGCCGGCGCGGTCGGCAAGCGAAACATGGATGGCGAGCAGCAAGACTTGCAGGCTGGAAGAGCACGATGAAAAAATCGACTCCGCCCCGACTCGACATGCCGGGTTACGATCCGCGCGATTTCGTCGGCTACGGCCGCAACCCGCCGCATCCGCAGTGGCCGGGCGGGGCGCGCATCGCGGTGCAGATCGCGCTCAATTACGAGGCCGGCGGTGAGCACAACATCCTCTACGGCGACGCCCATTCCGAGGGGGTGCTCGTCGACGCGCCGCTTCCCGCCGTTCCCGGCAAGCGGCTTCCCTACGTCGAATCCGCGTTCGAGTACGGCGCGCGCGTCGGCGCCTGGCGCCTGCTGCGCATCATGCGGGAGCGCGGCGTGAAGTGCAGCTTCCTCGCCGTGGTCCAGGCGATCGAGTTCAACCCGGAGATCGCCATCGCGGCGGTCGAGGACGGTCACGAGATCGTCGGCCACGGCTATCGCTGGATCGACTATATCGACGCCCCCGAGCCGCAGGAGCGGGAGCAGCTCTCGCGATCGGTGGCGAGCATCGAACGGATCACGGGCCATCGCCCGGTCGGCTGGATGAGCGGACGGCCGAGCATGAACACGCGGCGCCTGTTGGTGGAGGAGGGCGGCTTCCTCTACGACCGCGACTCGCTCGGCGACGAGCTGCCCTATTGGGTCGACGTCGCGGGCAAGGCGCATCTCTGCGTGCCGTATTCCTACGAGACCAACGATCTGCGCTGCGCCTATCCGGCGGATTTCGTGACCGCCGACGACTATTTCACCTACATGAAGGACGCCTTCGACCTGCTCTACCAGGAGGGGGAGACGCAGCCGAAGATGCTCACGCTCGCGCTGCACGATCGCCTGCTCGGTCGGCCCGCCCGCGCCATCGGCTTCGCGCGCCTGCTCGATTACATGCTCGCCCACGACAAGGTCTGGGTCGCGCGCGGCGACGAGATCGCGCGGCACTGGATGGCGCGGTTTCCCAAGCCGCAGCCCGCGGCACGCGCTTGATGGGCCGGCCGTCCCATTCGACGTCGCGGCGTTCTTCCGGCTCGAGCGCGCCGCGGGCAGGCCATGGGCCCGCCGAGACCGCGATGCGCGCCCATCTCGAGCGCATCGCCGCGCGCGAGGCGACGATCGGCGCCTGGGCCTGGCTCGAAGCGCCGGACCGGGCGATCGCCGCGGCGCGGGCGGCCGACGCGGTCGAGCCGAGCAGCGCGGTACACGGCCGGGCGATCGGGGTCAAGGACGTGATCGACACGGCCGACATGCCGACCGCGTACGGCTCGCCGATCTACGCGGGCCATCGACCGGCCGCGGACGCCGCCTGCGTCGCCGCGCTGCGGGCGGCCGGGGCGATCATCCTCGGCAAGACGGCGACCACGGAATTCGCCGCCATCCATCCGGCGCGGTCCGTCATTCCGCACGTTCCGGCCCGCACACCTGGCGGGTCGTCGAGCGGCTCGGCGGCGGCGGTGGCCGACGGCATGGTCTGGGCGGCGTTGGGCACGCAGACGGCGGGGTCGGTGATCCGCCCCGCCTCGTTTTGCGGAGTGGTCGGCTACAAGCCGACCTTCGGCACGATCAGCCGCGCCGGCATGAAGCCGCTCTCCGAGTTCACCGACACGATCGGCGTGTTCGCTCGCGGTGTCGCGGAGGCGGGATGGGTGGTGGCGGCGGCGGGGAACCGGCCGGAGCTGTCGCGGCTCGAGCCGGTGCCGTCGAAGCCGCGCATCGGGCTGTGCCGGACGCCTCATTGGGAGCAGGCTGAAGCCGCGGCGGCCGATGCGCTGGCGACGGCCGCCGATCACCTGCGGGCGGCGGGAGCCGTGCTGTCGGACCTCGCGCTGCCCGCGCCCTGCGCGGGGCTCGCCGAGGCCGGGATGACGATCCTCATCCGCGAGGCGCGC
>JACPRU010000045.1 GCA_016189835.1 Deltaproteobacteria bacterium
GCACCTTCGATCTCGTCGTGGGGGCCGCGCCAGGCTGGTCGGACCCGTGGGCGCGAGCCCAGCGTGCGAGGATCGTGTCGATCGAACCGTGGACCGTCACGGTGTCGTTCGCGGGCGAAACATGGCGCACACGCATCGACCAGCGCGATATTCAGGCGTCGCGTCCGGCCTCGCTGCAGTAAGTAGTGAGGAGCGCAGCGTCGACGGCATCGCCCCCGGCGTCCTGCCACCCGGACTCACGGTCCTGCTCGCCCTACGGCGCCGACTTGTGTTAGCCCGGCGTTAGCCCGAACTGGTAATGATAGAAACCTGCCTACCGGAACTGCAGGTAAGCCATTGAAATTCCTTAGTGGAGCTGAAGGGAGTCGAACCCTCGACCTCCTGAATGCCATTCAGGCGCTCTCCCAACTGAGCTACAGCCCCGTGCGGGTCGGATTTTTCTAAATCAGAATGCTACCCGAGTTTCAAGGTCGCATCGCGGAGCGGAGCGGCCCGCACGCGGGGGCACGGTGAAGAGCGGGATCGGGCCCGGACGTTCGCGCCGCGCGGGCGTTGCGTTTCGAAACCCGGCTTGGTGTAGCATCGAGCCGACCGGGGGGTCCCCGCTCGAGCGGATCGACGAAACCAGCGCAAGCAGCGAGGCGGCGGGGCTTCGAGCGGCCTCGAGGGGTCGTGACGCGCACCGCCCGGCGGCGGAAGAAGACACGAGGAAGACATATCGAGTTGAGGAGATCGGTCCCTCGCGAGGGCTCCATTGGCTCGCCCGAGACGCACCGTCACGACGGATCAGCTGGCCGACACCCTGCTCGGCGTAGCCGCGGCGCTGAGTTCCAAGCTGTCGCACGTCGAGCGTCTGGCCGCCCTGTGCCGCTCGACCGTGGATCTGCTGGGGTGCGATCGCAGCAGCGTCTTCCTGCGCGGCGAGACGGGCTATCGGGGCCGAGCCAACCACGGCAACCCTCCCGACATCGTGCCGCTCTTCGATGCGCTCGATATCCCCTTCGACCATCCCGGCATCGTCGAGATGGCGGCCAGCCGCAGCTACCTCCTGGCCAACGATCCGGCGCGTTCTCCGCTGATCGGGCCGGAGCTGGCACGGCGGTTCCGCATCCGCTCGATCGTGGTGGCGCCCGCGCTCGATGCCGGGGAGCTGATCGGCTTCTTGACGGCCGAGTACAACGAGCAGCCGGGGAGCTTCTCGCCGCTCGAGTCCTCGCTGGTGATGGGATTCGCGGGCCTGGTGGCGATGACCGCCGCGGCGGAGCGCGACGAGCAGGGCCGCCGCAGGGGCGAGCAGGAGCTCGCCGCTCGTGAGGCCTGGTTCCGCACGCTGACCGAGCGCAGCTACGACGTGATTTCGGTAGCCGACACGGCGGGCCGGTGGATCTACGTGAGCCCGGCCATCAAAGCGCTCGGCTACGACCCCGGCGAGGTCGTCGGAAAAGCGTGGGTCGAACTCGTGCATCCCGACGACCGCGCGGCGGCCACGGCGGGCTACGCCCGGGTGCTCGCGCAGGGCTCGGGCGGCGCCGAATTCCGCCTCCGCCACCGCAACGGCTCCTGGCGCTGGATCGAGTCCTTCGGCCGCAACTACCTCGACGACCCGATCGTACGCGGCGTCGTCGCCAACTCTCGCGACGTCACCGAACGCAAGCAGTTGCGGGCCGCGTTGCGGGAGAGCGAGGAGCGTTTCCGGAACTTCGCCGAGGCCAGCGATGCGGTGATCTGGATCACGAGCCCGTCCTACCAACAGGTCCTCTACGTCAGTCCCGCGTACGAAAGGGTCTGGGGCCGCAGCCGAGAAAAGCTCTCCGGGGAGCCGCTCACCTGGATGGATGCCGTTCACCCGGAGGACCGGCCGCGCGTGCTCGCGACCAGGGAGAGGATCGTCGAGGGCGGCACCGCTCACGAACTGTACCGCATCGTGCGCCCGGATGGCTCGATCCGCTGGATCCGCGACGTGGGCTTCGCGATCCGCGACGCCTCGGGGAGAATGGTCGAGGTCGGCGGCATCGCCCACGACGTCAGCGATCTCGTGGCGGCCGAGGAGGCGCTTCGCGGCTCCGCCGATCGCCTGAAATCGCTGTCGCAGCGCCTGCTCCACGTCCAGGAGGAGGAGCGGCGCACGATCGCCCGCGAGCTCGTCGACCAGCTCGGCCAACTGCTGACGGCGCTGCGCTTGAGCGTGGAGGGGCTCCACGGGCGCGTCGGCGACGAGCTCTCCTTGAACATCGACGAGAGCCTCGCGCTGCTCGATCGCATCCTCGGTCAGGTGCGAAACCTCTCCCTCGAGCTTCGTCCGTCCATCCTCGACGATCTCGGGCTGGTCGCCGCCTTGCACTGGCAGCTCAAGCGCATAGCCGAGGAAGCGGGCTTCACTCCGCAGTTCGCGGCCGACCCGGTCCCCGAGCGCCTGGCCGCCGAGGTCGAGACGGCCTGCTTTCGCGTGGCCCGCGAGGCGCTCACCAACGCCGCCCGGCACGCCGGGGCGCGGCGGGTCTCGCTCGAGCTTCGCCGGCGGCCCGACGCCGTCGAGATGGTGATTCGCGACGACGGGGCCGGCTTCGACGTCGTGGCCGCCGCCGGGCAAGCCGTTGCCGGCGCCAGCCTGGGGCTCTTGGCGATGCGCGAACGGGTGGAGCTGCTCGGCGGCACTTTCTCGATTCGTTCGGCTCCGGACCGCGGGACCGAGGTGCGGGCGTCCTTACCGGCGGCAGCGGCGGCAACGGCGAAGACGCGCTGACTCCTTCGCGGCGCGAGCCAAGCCCGAAGCGCCCGGGCAGCGGCCGACGTCGATACCGCAGCTCGGCGAAGCTCCGCTTGTCGGGCGCGAGCGCGTCGATGACGCGATGGAGGAGCACGTCGCTCGACTCGGGAAAACCCAGCTCGGGCATCGTCCGGGCGAGGAACCGCGCGCGATCGAGCAGCCGCTCCTCGTCGGCGCCGAGCGCGAGTGCGGCCGCGGGATCGCGCTTGGCCGCCACGGCGATCCGCTCGCCGGCGAGCCGCCGATCGACGTCGTGCCGCACCACTTCGCCGAGCACCAGGTCCTGGTAGCGCTCCCGCTCGCGCTCGACCACGCGCTCGGCGGCTGTCTCGAAGACGATCTCCCGCTCGCGGCGGACGGCCTGCGGGAACGCCTCCTCGAGCCACTCACGCTCGACGGCGCTGGCGATCCGCACCCGCGCCTCCGACCGCTCGCGCCGCGGGCCGGCGTCGAGATCGACGGCGACGAACAGCTCCGCCTCGCGGACGACGCTCGCGGGATCGAGCACGACACCGGTTCCGCCGACCATCACGCCGCGCGGCCAACCGCGCTCGCGGCGGCGGACGACGCGGTCGGGAAAGCCGGCCAGGGCGCAGCGCAGCAACGCGTCGCCTGCGCCTGCACCGGGTGAGCCGGGCCCCGCGGGCGCGGTGCGAGCGAGCTGGCGGCGGGCGCGCTCGACGGCGCGCAGCGCCGCCGGGTCGAGGCCGAGCGAGCTGCACGCGGCTGCCGAGAAGCCCGCGCGTTCCGCCTCGCGGAACAGCTCGAGGCGGAGCAGCAGATCGGAGCGCCCGGTGGCCCACCGCGCCCCGGTCGCCGGGCGCTCGGCGCCGAGCTCGCGGCGCTCGAGCAGGATGTCGCGCTCGGTGGCCAGCGCGGCGACGAGCGGCGCGTCGGCGGCGCCGCGGCGTTCGGCCTCGACGAGTATGCAGGCGAGGTGAGGCGCGGCGGCGATCGCCAGCATGCGCCGGCCGACGTCGGTGACCTCGCCGCCCTCGTCGACGGTGCCGAGCTCGCGGAGCAGACGCTCCGCGCTCCGCAGCGCCGCCTCGCTCGGCGAGTCGAGCCACGGAAAGCGCGCTAGGTCGCGCGCGCCCCAGGCGCGAAGCTCGAGCGCGATCGCCGCCAGGTCGAGCCGCAGCACCTCGGGCAGCTCGCGCTCGCGCCGCTCGGCGTGCTCCGCCGCCGTCCACAGGCGCAGGCAGCGGCCGGGCCGCGTCCTGCCCGCCCGTCCGGCGCGCTGCTCGGCCGCGGCGCGGCTCACGCGAACCTCCTCGAGGCGGTTCAAGCCGCGGCCCGGGTCGAAGCGCGCTTCGCGCGCCAGGCCGCGGTCGATCACCGCGGTCACGCCCTCGATCGTCAGCGCGGTCTCGGCGACGTTCGTCGACAGCACGACGCGCCGGCGCCGTCCCGGCTCGATCGCGCGGCGCTGCGCGTCGAGCGGCAGATCGCCGTGCAGCGGCACGACGTCGAGGCCGTGCGCCGCGGCGAGCGGCGCGGCGGCCTGCGCGGCGCGCCGGATCGCCGCCGCGCCCGGCAGGAACACCAGCACGTCGCCACGATCGCCGGGGTCGCCGAGCACGCGGCTGACCGCCGCCGCGACCCGAGCGTCCGGTCGAGCGCCGGAGGGCTCCCGCTCGTGCTCGATCGTCACCGGGAACGCCCGGCCCTCCGAGGTCAGGGCCGGCGAGCCGCCGAGGTAGGCGGCGAGCCGCTCGGTGTCGAGCGTCGCCGACATGACGGCGAGGTTGAGATCCGGCCGCACGGTTTCTTGCAGCTCGCGCACCACGCCGCCCTGCAGGTGGCGCTCGTGGAACTCGTCGAGCACGACGACGCCGACGCCTTCGAGATACGGGTCGCGGACGAGGCTCCGCGAGAACACTCCCTCGGTCACGAACCAGAGCCGGGTCCGCGCCCCGCCGCGCTGCTCGAAGCGCGCGCGGTAGCCGACCTCCTCCCCGACCGAACCGCCGCGGCGCCGGGCCACGAACTCGGCGGCGGCGCGCGGGGCGATCCGGCGCGGCTCGAGGACGACGACCTGCTTGCCGCCGTCTGCGCCGGCGTCGAGCAGCGCGGCAGGCACGCGCGTCGTCTTGCCCGCGCCCGGGGCGGCGCGCAGCACCAGGCGCGAGCCCGTGCGCAGGGCATCGACGACCCGCGGCAGCAGCGGGTCGATCGGCAGCGGGGTCGGCACCGCTAACGGGCGCGCCGGCGGTAGCGGGCGCGCTGCTCGTGAACCTCGCCGGGCAGGTCGACCAACGGGTTCCGCACACGCAATCCGGCAAAACGGCCGAAGTCGCGGTCGGCGCTCCAGAGCTCGTCGACGCCGTGCTGCGCGCAGAGCGCCGCCATGCGGGCGTCGTGCACCTTCGGCCCGACCACCCGCGACGCCGCCAGGACGGAGCGCAGCGCCGGCCAATGATGGGCTCCCTCGCTCAACCAGTGGAACGACGGCGAGGCGCTCCACGCCTCCACCTGCTCGACGACCTCGTCGAGCGTGGACGGGGGTCGGAAGACGCGGGGATGGGTGACGATGCCCACGAACTCGTGCAGGCACGGCCAAGGGATCGCCCACGGCGACGGCGATTCGGCGAGCTGGACGAGGCAGCGGCGAGCGGCGTCGGACCACTCGCTGTCGCCACGATGCGCGTAGACCAGCAGGTTGGTGTCGACGGCGATCACCAGCCGCGCCTCCGGTAGATCAGCTCGAGGATCTGGTCGCGATCGGAGAGATCGATTCCCGGCTGAAGCCCCTGACCGCGGACACTGACGTCGCGCAGCTTGAAGGGCTTACGAGGCTTGGCCTCCGCCTCCTCGATCTCACGCCGCAGCGCCCTCTCGACGACCTCGCGAAACGTGGTGCTGCGTTCTCGGGCGAGCTTCCGGGCTTCCTCGAACAGCGCGTCGGAGATGTCGATCGTCGTCTTCATATGGGTACCCATATCATTCTACCCATACGGACGGCAACCAACACGCTCACCTCTGCCGCTGCCGCCACTTCTTCAGCACGCCGGGGCCGTCGAGCAGGAAGTCGACGAAGTCGCGTGCGCCGTTCCAGGCCCGCGCCAGGTTCTCGGCGTTGTCGTAGACCCGCCGCTCGCGGAGCGCCCGGCGAAACTCCTCGAGCGCGTCGTCGAGCGAGCGGCGAAGCGGCGTGGTGAACAGCGGTCGAGTGCGCTTCATCCGGTCCTCCGGCGCTGCGCCGCGGCGAGCAGCTGCTCGGCGTGGCTGCGGGCCTCGGCGCTGACTTTCACTCCGCCGAGCATGCGGGCAATCTCCTCGCGGCGCTGCTCGGCGGAGAGCCGCCGAGCCGTCGAGCGCGTGCGCCCCTTCACGGTCGTCTTCTCGACCGCGAAATGATGATCGGCGAAGGCGGCGATCTGCGGCAGGTGCGTGATGCACAGCACCTGGCGGCGGCGCGCGAGCGCGGCGAGCTTCCGCCCGACCGCCTCGGCGACCGCCCCGCCGATGCCCGCGTCGACCTCGTCGAAGATGACCGTGGCGGCGTCCGCGTCCTCGAGGGCGAGCGACTTGAGCGCGAGCATGATGCGCGACAGCTCACCGCCCGAGGCGACGCGCGCCAGCGCGCGCGGCTCCTCCCCCGGATTCGCGGAAAAGAACAGCTCGACGGCATCGTCGCCACGCGCCGACAGCGCCGCCGGCTCGGCGGCGAATCGCACCTCGAAGCGCGCCTCCTTCATGCCGAGCGCGGCGAGCTCGGCGGCGATCTGCGACTCGAGACGCCGCGCGGCGGCGCGGCGCGATTTGGAGAGCGCTCCGGCCGCCTCGCGCGCGGCCTGCTCCGCGGCCTCGGTCTCCCTCTCCAGGGCGGCGAGCCCTTCCTCGCCGAGGTCGAGGTCGGCGAGCTCGCGGACCGCGGCCTCGTGAAACCCGAGCACGGCCTCGACCGAATCGCCGTACTTGCGCTTGAGCTTGCCGATCTCGACCAGCCGATCGTCGACCTCGGCGAGACGCTCGGGATCGAAGACCACCTTCTCGGCGTACTCGCGAAGCCGCCAGCCCGCCTCCTCGACCAGCGTGTGGGCTTCGTCGACGAGCTTGGCGACGTCACCGAGCCGGGAATCGGTGGCGACCAGATCGACAAGCCGCACCGAGAGCTTGCGGAGCGTCGCGGCGGCGGCGCCCTCGCCCGCGTAGAGCGCCTCCTCGCCGAAGCGCGCCGCCTCGGCGAGCTTCTCGGCCGAGGCGATCACCTGCCGCTCCCGGCGCAGCTCGTCCTCCTCGCCGGGCGAGAGGCGCGCGTCGGCGATGTCGCGGATCTGGAAGCGCAGCATCTCGGCGCGGGCCCGCGCGGTCTCCTTGCCGGTCACCAGGCGGCGCAGCCGCTCGGCGAGCGCGCGGTAGGACTCGAAGCGCTGGCTCATGCGCGTCAGCAGCTCGGCGTGGCCGGCGAACGCGTCGAGCAGCCCGAGGTGGGTATCGGCCTGGCGCAGCGCGTGGTGATCGTGCTGTCCGTACACGCGGATCAGCGCGTCGGCGATCGACTCGAGGACGCCGAGCGTGGCCAGCGCGCCGTTCAGGTGGACGCGGTTCCGGCCGCTGCGCGCGAGCGCGCGGCGCACCAGCAGCTCGTCGCGCAGGCCCTCGACGCCGGCACGCTCCAGGCGCCGGCGCACGCCGTCGCCCGGCAACGAGAACACCGCCTCGATCGTCGCTTCCTCCTCGCCGGTGCGGATCACCTCGGCCGACGCCTTGCCGCCGACGGCGAGCTCGAGCGCGGCCATCAGAATCGTCTTGCCGGCGCCGGTCTCGCCGGTGATGACGTTCAGGCCGGCCTCGAAGCAGAGCGAGAGCTCGTCGATCAGCGCGAAGTTGCGGATCTGCAGCTCCCTGAGCATCGCTCGGCGGTTCTCTAGCGCTCGCCCCAGCGCAGCTTAGTGCGCAGCAACTCGAAGAAGCTGTGCGCCGGCGAGCGCACCAGCAGCACGTGGTTCCTCGCCCGGCGCACCTCGACCACGTCCTCGCTCGCGAGCTTCATGCCTTCCTGGCCGTCGACGGTCAGCACCACGTCCTCGTCGGGCGAGCGCACCGCGACGCGGATGCGCGCCCGCCCGGGAAGAACGATCGGCCGCTGGGTCAGCGTGTGCGGGCAGATCGGCGAGAGCAGCACGACGCCGACCGAGGGCTCGACGATCGGGCCGCCGGCCGACAGCGAGTAGGCGGTGGAGCCGGTGGGGGTGGCGAGGATCAGGCCGTCGGCCTTGTAGGTGCACAGCGGCACGGCGTCGACCGAGGTCGCGAGGTCGAGGATGCGGGCCAGCGCACCCTTGTTGATCACCACGTCGTTGAGCGCCTGGAAGCGGCGCACCCTGCGGCCGTCGCGCACCACCGACGCAACCAGCATGCCGCGGGGCTCGAGACGGTACCGCCCGGCGAGCACCCGCTCGATGGCGCGGAACGCCTCCTCGGGCCGCACGTCGGTGAGAAAGCCGAGGCCGCCCAGGTTGACGCCGAGCATCGGCACCGGACGGCCGCCCGAGTGGCGCGCCACACTGAGCAGCGTGCCGTCGCCGCCGAGCACGACCACCAGGTCGACCCGCCTCATCAGCTCCCGCTTGTCGACGCCTCCGCCGAGGCGCAGCGCGGCCGCGGTCTCGTCGTCGAGGAGGACGGCGCGGCGGCGGCGGCGGAGCCAGACCGACAGGCGGCGGGCGAGCGCCAGCGCCTCGGGGCGGTTTCGCTTGGCGACCAGTCCGATGCTCTTCATCGGCGGGTGTTCTACGATAATCTATCGGCCATGCCCAACCTGTTCACCGCCGCCGCCGACCGCAAGCGCGCCGAGACCGCGCCGCTCCCCGAGCGCATGCGCCCGCGAACGCTCGCCGACTTCGTCGGCCAGGAGCACCTGCTCGGCCCCGGCCGGCTGCTGCGCGAGATGGTCGAGTCGAAGGCGCTGCATTCGCTCGTGCTGTGGGGGCCGCCGGGCAGCGGCAAGACCACGCTCGCCAAGTTGATCGCCGAGGCGGCGGGCGCGGAGTGGGCCTCGTTCTCGGCGGTGCTCTCGGGAGTCAAGGAGGTGCGCCAGGCGATCGACGAAGCCGAGCAGCGCTTCGCGATGCACGGGCGAAAGACGGTGCTGTTCGTCGACGAGATCCATCGCTTCAACAAGGCCCAGCAGGACGCGCTGCTGCCGCACGTCGAGCGCGGTACGGTGGTGCTGTTCGGCGCCACCACCGAGAACCCCTCGTTCGAGGTGATCGCGCCGCTCCTGTCGCGCTCGCGGGTGCTGGTGCTGCACGCGCTCGGCGATCGGGAGATGCAGACAATCCTCGAGCGGGGGCTCGGCGACTCCGAGCACGGGCTCGGCAAGCTCGGCCTCGAGCTCGCGCCCGAGGCGCGCGAGTTCCTGATCTCGACGGCGCAGGGCGACGCGCGGCGCGCGCTCGGAGCGCTCGAGGTCGCGGCCGAGATCGCCGCACGGTCCGGCCGCAAGTCGATCGACCTCGCCGCGGTGGAGGAGGCCGCGCAGAAGAAGACGTTGATCTACGACCGCGCGGGCGAGGAGCACTACAACGTCATCTCCGCGTTCATCAAGAGCCTGCGCGACAGCGACCCCGACGGGGCGATGTACTGGCTGATGCGCATGCTCGAGGCGGGAGAGGATCCGCTGTTCATCGCCCGGCGCATGGTGATCCTCGCCGCGGAGGACATCGGCACCGCCGACCCGCAAGCGCTGGTGGTCGCCAACGCGGTGAAGGACGCCGTGCACTTCGTCGGCCTTCCCGAGGGCCGAATCCCGCTGGCGATGGGCGTCGCCTACCTGGCGACCGCGCCGAAGTCGAACGCCGCGTACGCGGCGATGAACGCGGCGGCGGCGGACGTCGCGGCCCACGGCGCGCTGCCGGTGCCGCTGGTGATGCGCAACGCACCCACGCCGCTCCTGCGGGATCTCGGCTACGGCGCGGGCTACCGGTACGCGCACGAGCACGAAGGCAACGTCGTGCGCCAGCAGCATCGCCCGGACCAGCTCGAGGGCCGGCGCTACTACGAGCCCAGCGAGAACGGCTTCGAGAAAACGATCCGGGGACGTTCTTCGCCTTTGTCGCCTTCGTCACCTTCGTCCAAGCGGGAAAAGTGAGCACGAACGAAGGTTTCTTCCCTCTCCGGTGCCTCGATGAAGGAGACGAAGGCGAAGAACGTCGCTACCTGTGTAGCGGGGTGCGGGTGCGCGCGGCCGCCTCGGTCTCGGGATCGAGGGCGAGGCCGAAGCCGTCAGCGAGACGCGTCAGGTAATTGAAGATGCCGACGACGTGCGCCACCTCGAGACAGGCGCGATCGTCGAACCCGAGGTCGCGCAACGGCCGCCAGTCCGCCGCGGTCATGCGCGTCGGCGCGGCGGAGAGCTTCTCGGCGATCGTGCACAGCGCGCGATCCCGGGCCGACAGATCGATCTCGCGCCAGCGCTTCTGCTTGATCGCCTCGACCAGCGCCGGGTCACCGTGCTCGGCACGCAGAAACTCTGCGTGAGACTGCGTTCAGTAGTGGCAATCCTGGGCCGCGGCGGCGACCGCGGCGATCATCTCCCGCTCGGCGCGGCTGAGCGCGCCCGGCTCGAACATGACCTGCTGAAACAGTCCGGCGAAGAACGGCCCGATGCGCTCGTGCGCGGCGACCAGCCGTCCCATCGCCGGCACGAAGCCGAAGGCGTAGGGATGCCCTTCGAACAGCGGCCGGGCGATCTCCTCGTCGAGCAACTTCACCCAGGCTCGGGAGCTTTCCTCGTTGGCACTCATCGATTTGTCCCCCGCCTCGCATCATTCGCCGAGTCGTGGCCGAAATGCCAGCGGTCGATCCGGGCGCGGCGGGGAGAAAAGGGGTCGGGAGTCGTTTTCTGCGAAGCACCTTCGGGGCGTTCCGGAAACGTGCGGAAAACGACTCCCGACCCCTTTTCCCCCTTCCGTCTACGGCGCCTCGACAAAGGAGACGAAGGTGAAGAACGTCCCTACTTCGTGCGCAGGATCAGCCCGACGACCATCTCGACGATCCGCACCGTGTCCCACACCTTGTCGTAGTGGCTGTGCCGCAGCTCGGGCGGCGGATAGAACACGCGCACCGGCACCGAGCGGATCTCCATCCCCGCCCGCGCCGCGCGGATCAGGATCTCGGTCTCGAAATCGAAGCGGCGGCCGACCGCGTGCAGCGCGAGCGTCGCCGCGATCGGATAGGCGCGCAGACCGCACTGGGTGTCGCCGAGATCTCGTCCGGTGGCGATGCGCACCCACAGGTTGGCGAACTCGTTGCCGAAGCGGTTGAGCGCCGGGGTCTGCAACTCGATCCGGCGGGCGCCGAGCACGAGCGCCGCGGGCGCCGCCCGCGACTCGCGAACCAGCTTCGGGATGTCGGCGGGAACGTGCTGCCCGTCGCCGTCGAGGCTCACGGCGTGCGAGCAGCCGCGCTCCCCCAGGGCGCGAAGGCCGGAGACCAGCGCCGCGCCCTTGCCGAGGTTCTCGCCGTGCGAGAGCACCTCGGCCCCCGCCTGCCGCGCCGCGGCGGCGGTCGGATCCGAGGAGCCGTCGTCGACCACCAGCACGCGCTCGACGTGCTCGCGCGCCCCGCGCACCACGTCGCCGATGGTCTCGGCGCAGTCGAGCGCGGGGATCAGCGCGGCGTAGCGAGCCGCCGTCCCGCTCATGCGGCGATCGGCCGAGTGAACTCCTCGGCGATGATCTCGCGCACCGCGTCCCGCAGCCGGTCGCGGTCGTCGTAGCCGAGCCCCTGGGTGGGAATCGGCGGCTTGACGACGATCTCCACCTCCCCCGGCTGGACCGACAGGTAGCCCCCCTTGGGCATCACCCGCCGCGTGCCCTTGAGGATCACCGGCACGACCGGGCGGGCCATCTCGATCGCGGCCACGAACGCGCCCTTCTTGAACGGCAGCAGGCTGCCGTCGCGGCTGCGCGTGCCCTCGGGGAAGATGATGATCGAGTGGCCCTGCTCGACCGCGCGGTTCAGCACGTCGATCGACTTCATCGCATCCTCGCGGTCGACCGGCAGCATGCCGAGTGTGCGCATCACGGCGCCGAGCACGGGCTCCTCGAACAGCTCCTGCTTCGAGGCGAAGCGATTGTCGCCGGGCAGGTAGCCGAGCAGGGCGGCGATGTCGATGTGCGCCTGGTGGTTGGGCGTGAACACGTAGGGGCCGCCGCCGCGCACCAGCTCTTCGCCGTGGATCGTCACGCGGACGCCGAGCAGGCGACAGGTGTTGCGAGCCTGGAGCTTGGCGAAGGACCAGATCAGCGGCTTCGGCACGCCGAGCCGGTCCATGGCAAGCGCGGCGGCGCCCATGGTGAAGATCATGCCGCGGAAGATCTGCCGGTTGAGCGCGACGCGCAGCGCCTCGGCCGACGACGGATCGCCCCCGGGGGGACCTTTCTGGGATGTTCCGCTCACGAATGCCCGGCGCGAGCCGCCCGCGCGACGGCCCCGAGGTGAGGCAAGGTTCCCCGTGTCCGGTGGCTTGTCAATGAGATCGCCGGCGGTGAATTGGGTAGTGTCTCAGTTTGATTATTTCGGCTTGCGGCCTGGCTTCTTCCGGGGTTGCTGAGCTTCCCACGCATCGACCTCGGCGATGATGTCTTTCAAGGTCCAAAGCCGATCGGTGACGCCAGCCTCCATGGCGGGAGCTACCTTCAGTGTTTGGTGAATCCGGCAGAAGTTGTACCAAACGGTGTAGAGCGCGACCATGTGGGCGTGGTTCTCGATCTTCTTCGAAAAAGCGTTCGTCAGCCGGGTGAAGCGCCGCATTCCCATCCGCAGGTTTAAGTTCTGGCGCTCGACGTAGGACGTAGAAATATGGTGCGGGTCGGGATCTCCGCTAATGACTCTCGCGTCCACGCCAACACATTCCGGCGGGCTATATCGCTTCTCCGCACCTTCCGGCGTGCCGTATCGCTTGATGAGCATCGCGTAATCGATTTGGTGAAAGCCGATCGCAAAATCGACCGCATCGAGATAGGCCCCGTGGCCGTCCGTCGTTAGCTGCACGCGGTTAGCGAGCCGACGAGCAAGGTCGGTCATAAACTCGAAGGCGGCTGCCGCATCC
>JACPRU010000046.1 GCA_016189835.1 Deltaproteobacteria bacterium
GAGTTCGATAACCGCCTGGATCTCACGTATTACTGGAGCGCGGCGCTGCCGGTGGGCACGGTGTTCACCTGTCCGCTGCCGACCTGGGCGGCGCGGGAGACGCACATGGTGGTGCGCTCCGGGGCGCCGGGACTGGGGGTCTGGCAACGGGAGACCCGCAACCTGCTCGCCGACTACCGGGCGGCGCTCGGCGATCCGCCGAAGAAGATCGTTGGCGTGTGGCTGATCGCGGTGAGCTTGTTCCGGCACGGCGAGGGCGTCGCGGAGTTCGCCGACGTCTCGCTGGCCAACGCGCGGGAGCGACGGCAGGTGCTCTGATCTACTACGGCAGAATTTCGTCTCTGGGCACGACGACATGAGATACGAGACCACAATAGGCGACCACCGTTTGGTTGCGGCCGTGCCGCGTTGAGGGCGATCGCCTGCGGTGACGACGGCTCGCTCGCCTCGAGAGGCGGTCATCGCGCGCCCTTCACCGTCCGCACGATCATCGGCATTCCCAGAGCCCTGCCGTGAAACGGCTCGGTGCGGCCGTTCGCCGGGTAGTAGTACCACGTGTCGCCCTCCAGCTCGGCGCTCGTCTCGGGCTCGACCAGGAGCTTCGTGACGTCGAGCCCGGCGTCGACCAGCGGCTTCGCCGGGTGAAGGTAGGCGAGCGACACCCTGGCGGACGGGTCGTCGGCGACGTGCACCATGTCGCCGCCCGTGTTGAGGCAGTGCTGCGGGGGATCGAGGTGCGTGAAGTCGATCGCCATCGCCGGCTGCTTCCGCAGCAGCCGCGCGAACGCGAGCAGCTCGTCGCGCGCGACGCCGGAGAGCGCCAGGACGTCGGCGTAGTCTTTGCGGATGCGCGCGAGCTCGTCGGGTTCGCCCGCCGCGGCCGGCCGCGCCGCCATCGCGATCAGGAATCCGATCAGGAACACCACACGCATGATGCACCTCCGGGAAGATGGCGGCCTCGATGATAGACGAAAACTCGGGGATTCGAACACGGGGGCGCATCCTCGAGCGGGTGATCCGCCGATTCCTCTCAGCGTGCCCGCCCTGGCGACCCGACGTTGCTGCCTTGCATTTTATTTTCCTCCTGAGATCATCCCCTGGTTTCCCCGACAGGAAGGATCCATGACCCAAGCCGTCGTCCTCGGCAACGAAGCGATCGCCCGCGGGTTGATCGAGGCGGGCGTGCAAGTGATGACCGCGTATCCCGGGACGCCCAGCTCCGAGATTCTGCCGGCCGTGCTCACGTGGAAGCGACGACTTCAACTGAACATCCACGTCGAGTGGTCGGTCAACGAGAAGGTCGCGCTCGAGGTCGCGCTCGGCGCCAGCTGGGCGGGCAAACGTGCGGCGGTGGCGATGAAGCAGGTGGGTCTGAACGTCGCCAGCGATGCGTTGTTGAGCGCCGCGTACACGGGCATCGTCGGCGGCCTCGTACTGATCGTCTGCGACGACCCCGGCCCCCATTCCTCGCAGACCGAACAAGACACGCGCCTGTTCGCACTCTTCGCCAAGGTGCCCGTGCTCGATCCTGCGACGCCGCGGGAGGCGAAGGCGATGGCGCACGCGGCGTTCACGCTCTCCGAGCAGTTCCGCGTGCCCGTCATCCTACGCCCCACCGTGCGCGTCTCGCATGCCCGGCAGAACGTCACCCTGGCAGACGTCGCAGCTCGCGCCCGCCCCGCACACTTCAAGAAAGAGCCGGCGCGCTGGGCCGCCACGCCCCGGCATCGCTTGCTGTTGCATGAAGAGCTCAATCGGAAACTCGAAACGGTCGAGGCGGCGTTCGAGAGTTCCCCGTTCAATCGACAATCCGAACTCACCGCTCGAAGGTCTCCGCTCGGCGTCATCGCCTGCGGCGTCCCCTACGCCAGCGCGCGCGAGTTGCTGGACGAGTTCGGCGTGACGATTCCCGTTCTGAAGATCGGCACGGTCTACCCCTTGCCGCGCAAACTGGCGAGCGACTTCGTCGCGCGCTGCGAAACCGTGCTGGTGTTGGAAGAGCCCGATGCGGCGGTCGAGCTGCAACTCCCCGACCGCCGCAACGTCCACGGGCGACTGGACGGCACCGTGCCGAACGCGGGTGAGCTCACGCCGGAAGTCCTGCACGCGATCCTGGCACGCTTGCTGACCAAGGCGGCCCTCCTCGCGCCGGCCGCGCCCGCTTCCCCCTGGGCCGACTTCGCGAAGTCGCTCGCATTACCCGCGCGCCCGCCGCGCCTGTGCCCGGGATGTTCCCATCGTTCCGCGTTCTATGCGCTTCGGCGTATCTTTCCGAGTGCGCTCTATGCGGGCGACATCGGCTGCTACACGCTCGGCACGAACCTGCGCGCCGTCGACACGTGCCTCGACATGGGCGCGTCGATCACCATCGCGACCGGGCTGTATCAAGCCTATCGCCTGAACGACGAGCAGCAACCCATCGTCGCCAGCATCGGCGATTCCACGTTCCTCCATTCGGGCGTGACGGGGCTGGCGAATGCCGTGCATACGGGAGCGCGGTTCGTGTTGGTCATTCTCGACAACGGCACGACGGCGATGACGGGGTTCCAACCGACGGCGGATGACACGCGCCTCGCCGACGGCAGCCGGGGCCCTCGGGTCGCCATTCCCAAACTGGTGCGCGCGTGCGGCGTGCGGTATCTGCGCGAGTCCGACCCGTACGACCAAGGCGAGTTCCGTGCGGCGCTCGAGGAGGCGGCGGCGTTCACGCGCGATGACGACGGCGGCGTCGCCGTCGTCATCGCCAGACGTCCGTGCGTACTCTACGACCGTTCGCCCCTCGACGCGCAGCCCATCGCGGTCGAAGTGACCGACGAGTGCGACGGCTGCAAGTATTGTCTCGTCGCGTTCGAATGTCCCTCGCTGCTGCTGAACCCGGCGACCGACAAGGTCGAGATCGATCGCGCGACGTGCGTGGATTGTGGCCAGTGCATCGACGGCTGTTACAAGGGGTTCATCATCGAGAAGGAGTTTGCCTCCCCCGTCCCCGGATCTCTCTTCCGCACACCATGAACGGGAAACTCCTGTTGGCTGGCATCGGTGGACAGGGTGTATTGTTCGCGCACCAACTATTGGCCCGTTGCGCCGCCGAGCAAGGCTACGACGTGACGGGGGCGGAGACGCATGGCATGAGCCAACGCGGCGGCGCCGTGGTCTCGCACGTGAAGATTCGCTCACCCTCGTCGCCGCAACCCGCGCCGTCGGGGCAGCTCGGCGATGCCCCGTTGATTCGACAAGGCACGGCCGATTTTCTGATCGCGTTCGCCGAGACCGAAGCGTTGCGGGCGCTCCCGTTCCTCAGGCGTGGCGGCACCCTGGTCGTCAACACCGCCTCGCCGAGGTTTCTCGACGACATGACGCGCGCCGGGCTCGACGAACACGTGACTGTGCGGGCCCTCGACGCGATGGCGATCGCCGAACGGTTGGGGCGCAGGTCCGTCGCCAACGTCGTGCTCCTCGGCTTCGCGTCCACGTGCCGAGCGTTTCCCTTGACGGGGGATGCTTTGCGGGCTGCCCTCCAAGGCCACGGCTCGAAGTCGTGGCAGTCGAACCTGCAGGCGTTCGACGAGGGAGTGAGGGCGGGCAGTGATCCACACGAGCCGAGTCACTGACGCGGAAGCGAGCTTCGACGTCGCCGTCATCGGCGCCGGCGCCGGCGGCATGTGTGCCGCCGCGCGGCTGACCGCGGCGGGCAAGAAGGTGCTGCTCGTCGAGAGCCGGGATCGCGTCGGCGGCCGCGCCGGGAGCGGAGTCGAGTCGCACGGCCGCGAGCTCTTGCGTCGCGCCGGGTCTTGAGGTCACTCGACCAGCTTCGCTTCCGGATCCGCGGCCGCCAGCGCGGCGGACCGATCGGGCGGAGGCGGATAGATCACCTTGGTGTTGATCATGCGCTTCAGCGCCTTCACCTCCGGTCCGGCGAGCTTCACCTCGCGATCCCAGCCTTCCGTGTAGACGGCGCCCCAACCGCCGAGGTCGAGGCAGGTCACGTAGCGGGGCTGCGCGTACGGGAGGGTCGGGAGGCCGAGCAGTGCGGCAGCGACGTTGTGTCCCGCGAACCTGCCCATGGTCAGCGCGTGCTGGCACGACATCAGGGCGTGGTGGCCCTGATCGTCGGTCAGGGCGAACGCGACGTCTCCGGTGGCGAAGACGTCGTCGACGCCGCGGACGCGCAGATCCCCGTCTACGTGCAAGCGGCCGAGCGGATCCCGCTGCGCCTCGATCTGCTCCGTCAGGGGGCTCGCTCGCAGCCCGGCGGTCCAGATCACGGTCTTGGCCTCGACGCGCTCGCCGGTGGACGTCCAGAGCCCCTCCGCATCGATCGCGGTCGCGGCGGTGCCGACGCGCCAGCGGACCCCCAGTTCCCGCAGCGCCTTCTCGACCACCGGCCGCGGGCCCGGGCCGAGGTCGGGACCGATGTGCGCCGCCTGTTCGAGCAAGCGAACGTCGATCTCGCAATCGTTGCCCCAGGCGGCGCGCAAACGTCCGGGCAGCTCGGTCGCGATCTCGATCCCCGTGAAGCCCCCGCCCACCACGATCACGGTGTTGCGCGCGGGTGTGGCCGGCAGGGCCGCCAGATGCGCGATGTGGCGCTGCAGCGCGGCCGCCTCGTCCAGTTGGTCGATGCTGTGAGCATGCTCGCGCAACCCGGGCAGCTCGGGCCGATAGAGCCGGCTTCCGGAGGCGAGCACCAGCTGGTCGTAGGAAAGCGTAAAGCGACTTCCGTCGGCGCCGGTCGCGTCGACGTCGTGTGCCTCCGTGCGGATCCGCTCGACACGACCTTGGACGTAACGGACCCCGACGGCTTCGAGCAGCGGCAGGAGCGGCGTCCTCATGTCGGACGGCGCGGCCTCGTGGAATCGGGGCCGAAGGTGAAGGGCCGGTTCGGGGGCGATCAGGGCGATCTCGATCGATCCGTCCACGCCGGCCTTGTTCAGCGCTCGGGCGGCGCCCAGCGCGCTCCAGGTGCCGGCGAATCCGGCTCCGACGATGAGAATTCTCCTCGACACGGCGCACCTCCCCCGACGGTCGTTCGGCCCGATCCAGCGCCTCGTGACACGTGGACCGAAGCGTGTAAAGCCGTTTTTGCGTGCACGGCCTCGAAGGGGTGCCGGCGCGCACCGGCAACGAGGGCCCCTCCGACCTCGCGGTCGAGACTTCCGCCGCCACGGTGCGGAGCGCGCAGCCGAGTCGACGGGCCGCGCCCCGCCGGCAGGAGATCAGGCGCCGAGCAGGCCCCGGCTCTCGAGCGTGGCCAGCAGCTCGGCGACCGATTCCGCAACCGTCAGGCGGTCGCTGCGCAGCACCAGCTCGGGCCGCTCGGGGGCCTCGTAGGGGTCGTCGACGCCGGTGAAGCCCTTGAGCTCGCCGGCGCGCGCCTTCTTGTAGAGACCCTTGGGGTCTCGCTTCTCGGCCTCCTCGATGGCGCAGTCCACGTAGACCTCGAGGAACGGCAGCCGGGCGTCCTCGTGAAGCTTCCGCACCAGGTCGCGGTCGCGCCGATAGGGGCTGATGAAGCTCGTGATCGTGATCATGCCCGCGTCGCCGAAGAGCTTGGCGACCTCGCCGATGCGGCGGATGTTCTCCGCGCGGTCCTCGGCGGAGAACCCGAGGTTCTTGTTCAAGCCGAAGCGGATGTTGTCGCCGTCGAGACGGTAGGCGTGCTTGCCGCGGGCGAGCAACACCTTCTCAAGCGCGACGGCGATCGTCGACTTGCCGCTCGCCGAGAGCCCGGTCATCCACACGGTCACGCCCTTCTGTCCGAGATTCGCCTGCCGCTCTTCGCGCGTGACGTCGCCCTCGTGCCAGGTGATGTTGGTCGCCTTCTGTTCGGCCATCCCGTTCCTCCCTCGCCGGCGCTCGGCCGGGAAAATCCACGCATCTTAACCCGAACGGCCGCGGTGGTCGATCAGCCGCCGAACGTTCCGAGCCCGGCCAGCGCATCCCCGACCTCGGCCACCGAGATCGCTTTCAAGCACTCGTAGTGACCGAAGCGGCAAGCGCGATCGAAACACGGGCTGCACGGGACCTTGCGGTAGAGAACGCGGGTGCGCGGTCCGAGCGGCCCCGTACGCTCCGGCCAGGTCGAGCCGAAGATGCCGACGGTGGGGATCCCCAGCGCGCCGGCGACGTGCATGGCACCGGAGTCGTTGCCGGCGAACCCCGCGCAGAGCGAGAGCAACGCGACCAGATCCCCCACGTCCGTGGCGCCGGCGGCCACCAGCGCGCCGGCGCGGCTGGCGGTGACGATCCGCTCGCAGCGCCCTCGCTCCCCGGGAGCGCCGACCAGCACGCACTCGCAACGGCCGGCGAGCCGATCGACCAGCGCGGCGTAGCGCTCGGCCGGCCACTCCTTGGCCGGCCCGTAGGCGGCGGCCGCGGCCAGCGCGACGAGCGGCAGCCGCGGCCGGCGCCGGCGCGCCGTCAGCCACTCCCGCATCATCGCCTGGCGCTGCGCGCCGACCTCGAGGAGCACGTCGGCGGCCGAACCCTCGATGGCCAGCGTGTCGCGCAGCATCTGCAAGTAGTCGTTCGCCTGGTGGGCGTTCTCGAGAGCGCGCGCCGGAGCGGTGCGGTGGGTGAGCAGGGCTCCGCGCGCCTGCACGGCCAGACCGGCGCGCCGCGGCACGCCGCCCAGCTTCACCCACAGCGCCGCCTCGAAGCTCTTGGGGAACACCACCGCCAAGTCGAAGCCGCCAGCGCGAATCGCCGACACCACCCGCCGGCGATCGGCGATGCCGGCGAGGCCGCGACGCACTCGATAGGCGATCACGCGATCGACCCAGCGCAGTCCGTCGAAGAATCCGGCGAGCTCCTGCCGGACGAGCACCGCGAGCTCGGCGGCGGGATACGCACGGCGCACCGCGTGCAGCGCCGGCAGGCTGATCACCAGGTCGCCGAGCCAGTTCGGCTCCTTGACGAGAACGCGCCGCGGCGGCACGACCGGCCGGCCGGCGGCTCCGCCAGCGCCCGCGCTCATGGCCGATACTCGACGAGCGAGGAGGTGCGGCCGCGGTGGAGGACCTCCACGTGCCCCGGAAGCCGCGCCAGCGCTTGCAAGTCGCGCTCGCGGGTGCGCAGCACGAAGAACGTGCGCCGGCGTTCGAGCCGCTCCTCGAGCTGCCGCATGGTGTCCACCAGCCACGGCCCGTTGCCCTCGAGCGAGACCCCGAAGTCGAGCTCGCGGTTGCCGAACATGAAGTACGGCACCCGCCCCAGATAGAACGGCACGTTGGGGAAGTATCCGCTGTAGTGGACGAAGCCGTCGGCGGCGGTGAGCCGCGCGCGCAGGATCTCGACGACCGGGTGCGTGGTGAGGCGCCGGGCGATCGACGGGGCGAGGATCGCGGCGCCGCATTGCAGGAGGGCGACCACCGCCGCCACCGCGACGGGCGCTCGCTCGTCGCCGCGACGGCGCACCGCGAGCACCGCCGCACCGGCCGCCAGCAGCGCCCCGGCCACGGCGACGACGTACGGGATGGGAACGGGAATGGGCGCGAAGTGGACGGCGAGCGGCAAGGCCGCGGGCGCGACCAGCAGCACGGCACCGACCGAGCCGAACGCCCGCGGCATCGAGCCGAGCCTCGCCTGCCCCGACGTCCAGCGTGCCAGCGCGTCGCCGAGGACGATCGCCAGAGCGGGAAACATCGGCAGGATGTACGGCACGAGCTTGCCGCGCGGCACGCTGAAGAACAGCAGCACGGTCGCCGCCCAAACCACGGCGAAGCGCACGGCGACGCCGGCCGGCGTCGCCTGCCGCAAGCGCTCGGCGATGGCCGGCGCCGCGGCGGCGAGCATCGGCGTCCACGGCAGGAAGCCCGCGAGCACCCAGGGAACGTACCAGTAGAACGCCTGCCGGTGCTCGTCTCCGGCGGCGCGCAGCAGATGTTCCTTGTACACGTAGAAGTAGAGAAAACCCGGGAAGCGAGCCTCGAGCAGCGCGAGCCACGAGCCGGCCAGAGCGAGGTAGAGTGGAAGGCCGAGCCAGAACCGCCCCGACCGGAGGGTTCGCCAGTCGCCGAGCACCGCGAGATGCCCGAGGATCGTCAGTCCGCACAGCACCGCGGCCACCGGTCCCTTGGTCAAGGTCGCCGCCGCGGCCAGCAGCCAGAACGGCAGGAAGCTCCTGTGCTCGGCCTCGGCGATGAAATACGCCATCAACGCGCCGCCGAGGAGCGCGCTGAACAGCGCGTCGGTAATGGCCACGCGGGCGAGCACCAGATGGAGCCCGCTGGTCGCCAGCACGAGGCTGGCGATGACGCCGGCGCGGTCACCGAGCGTGCGCCGGGCGAACAGCCCGGCCGCGAGCACGGCTGCGGCGCCGGACACGGCCGAGACCAAGCGCGCGCCGAGCTCGTCCACCCCGAACGTGCGGCAGGCGGCGGCGGTCAACCAGTAGAAGAGCGGCGGCTTCTCGAGATACGCGACGCCGAAGAGCCGAGGCACCAGCCAGTCCCCGGCGCTCAGCATCTCGCGCGCCGCCTCCGCATAGCGGCCCTCGTCGCGGTCGATCAGCGGCAGGCTGCGCGTGTGGAACAGCGAGAGCCCGAGCGAGAGCGCGCAGACGAGCAGGATTCCCGCGAGCGGCCGCCCTCCGGCGGCCACGGTCGTGTTCGCAGGCGGCACGGTCGGCGACACACTGGCTGATCGGAAGGGCGAGTTCAACGGCCGGGATCCGCAGGCGCCGTTCGCGCGGCAAACTGGCCCGGCAAACTTAGGACGTCGCCCGGCAAAGCAAACGGGGCGCGAACGACCCGGTTTGACCGGTCTCGGGGGCTCGGATAGGGTTACGCGACGCCGGGGCGTAGCGCAGCCTGGTAGCGCACCTGCTTGGGGTGCAGGTGGTCGCTGGTTCAAATCCAGTCGCCCCGATCAACGCTGGAGCCCGCGACTTGCGCCGGCTCCAGCGTTTCTTCGCACGACCGACGGGCGGCCTCTCGAGACGATCTCCCGGCAGGTGCGAGCTACACGCCGCGCGAACGCCGCCGCCTCAGCATCCGCCCAGCGTCACTCCGACGCCTTCGCCATCTCGCGGTGCGCGACGGCGAGCCTGTCGGACTCCCTCGCCGCTCGCTCGTACCCTTTGGCGATCCACTCGCAGTGCTGATCGAGGTGCCACTTCTCGATCGCCGGGCCACCCATCTTCTTGTACGAGGCGATCATCTTCCGGTGATACTCGGCGGCCGCCCGCGCCTCTTTCGCTTGCCCGTCGAAGTGGGCCGCGATCGCCTCGTGGTCGGCGGCAGTCTTGGCCTCGGCGATCATTTCCTCGACCTCGCGGTGCTCCCCCGCTTGCGAAGTGAGCAGCGGCGCGGCGAGCGCCAGGGACAGCAACACTCCCCCCAATAGTGAGATCTTCGTCATCTTCGATCCTCCTCTTTCTCCCGACGTCGTGCCGCCGATTCCGAAGCGGCAGCCGTCATGCCTCGAGAAGCTCACCCACCAATTCCGTCACGCTGAAGTCCGCGCCGGTGCGTTGTTTGCGCGCGGTCTCATTCGCACCCGACACCGGCGGTCCAATTCTCTTCATTACGGTCCCCGTGGCGTCGCGAGCCGCTCGTGTCCGTGAGCGAGCGCTCGGCTCTCGCTTGCCGCCTTCTCGAGGCCCTCGGCGATCCGCAGACAGTGCGCGGCCATCTCGGCATACTCCGGACCGGCGGCCTGTTGGCCCGCCTCGGCCGGCACGGATCTCTGCGCGTATCTGGTCGCGAGTCCTCGGTGGAAGGCGGCTGCGATTTCGTGCTCCTTCGCTTTGGTCAGGAGAATCGGGGCGATGGCCAGATGGTCCGTCGGCCTATCGGCCCTCTCGATGCGGCGCTCGAGATCGGCGGTCCGCGAGGGGGTGGCGAGCCATACCAGCGACGCTCCGAGCACAACTCCGACCAGAAGAAGCCCGACGATTTGCATCAATCTCATGGGGTCCTCCCAGCCCGCGACCGACTTCGATCTCACGCCCCAGCCTCGCGTTTCCCGTCGGTCACGACTCTTCGCTTGGCGGCGGCCCCGAGCAGTTCTCGCAGAGCCAGCCGCTCGTCTCGACGAGCGGGATCGAGAAGAAATCCCCCGCCGCGCGGCGGGGTACCGGGCTGGGTCGTGACGACGACTCCTCATGTTGCATGTGGCATTCGCAGGTCTCGTCACAGAAGCACGAAGGCCTGCGGCAGTGCTCCGTCCGATAGAGCCGGAGCATCTCGCTCACCAAGCGTTGCGGATCCGATTCGTAGAAGACGCGCGCAGCGGTTTCCGTAGAGCAGATGCGGAGGATCTCGCGGACTATGCCGGTGATCCCACCCGTTCCCATGAGGACCCCGATGAGCTTCCCCTCCTCGCAGGCCCCCCGACGATCGCCGCTGGCGGCGCCCATGACGCCGATCTTCAAACGCATCGTGAGTCCGTGCTCGGCGAACAGGGCTGTGCCTTCCGTGCTCATGTCTACTCCAGGTGATCCTGCGAAGGCTTCGCGCCGGGTCGCGGACCGAAGCGGAGCAGGAGAAAGACGAGAATCGCGGTCGCGATCGACATCAGCTCCATTCCGGCGCCGACCGAGACGCCAATCGCCGCCGTCACCCAGAGGCTCGCTGCCGTGGTCAGGCCGTGAACTAGGTCGCGCTGGTGAAGGATCGCTCCCGCCCCAAGGAAGCCGATGCCCGTGACGACCTGTGCCGCGACGCGGGCTGGATCACTCGCGCCTCCGAAGCCGTACAGCGAGACCAGGGTGAAGAGCGCCGCGCCGAGGCTCACCATGCCGTGAGTCCGGACGCCGGCGGGTTTTCCGGCGCTCTCTCGCTCGTAGCCGATCACGGCCCCAAGCACGGCGGCGACGAACAGCCGCAGGAGCATCTGTCCGTGGATCTCCAGCGAAATCACGGCGCAGCTTCCTTCGTGCCCGCCGAGGAGCGTCTGGGTCCAAGCGGGATCGTTCGTTTCGGCGCGAACGCGAGCCCCGCGACACGAAGGTAACGGCCGGGCTCACGGGCGAAGCAGTCGAGGCAGTTCGGCGAACAGAAATAGTAGAGCACCCCGTCGTGCGTCAGGTTCGCGCGGGCCCGCGCCGGGTTCACGACCATGGCGCAAACCGGGTCGAAGTAGAGGCTCAGGGAGCGCTCGCCGCTCCGGGGCCGCCGCGGAGGCGATTCCAGGAGCCGCAGGATCTCCGGTAGCGCAGCTTCCGCTGCCCGCCGCCCGGCCCGAAGTGCCTCCTCGAGCCGGTTCAAGTCGCGGAGCCCCATGTCGCCGAGCTCCGGCTCGATGAGGATTTCTGGCCCCGCCATCGCGGCCACGAGCGCCGTCTGACGCTCGAGGAGGATCTCCGCCGCGCGCGTCACGATCTCGAACGAGACCTTGGCGGTGGCGGGGTTGGGAACGATGCCGCCGAGCCGCGAGAGGAACGACGTCAGCCGCCACTGGAGCTGAGGAATCCGCCGCGAGCGCGGGGCGCCCACGCGCACGGCGACGACGATGTCGGGTTCCGCCATCCAGGCGACGTCCATCGGCAAGACGTTCGCCACCCCTCCGTCCACGAGCCAGCGCCCGTCGAGCCGGACCGGCGGCAGGACCCCGGGCACGGCGCACGTCGCCTGCACCGCCGGGCGCAGCGGGCCGCTGTGCAGGATGACCTGGGTTCCCTCCTCGAGATCGACCGCGGTGACCGCGAGTGGCGTGGCGAGCTCCTCGAAGGTGCCCGGGAGAAGGCGCGCGATCGACGGAAACAGCGAATCCCATCTCATGAGCCCACCGGGCAGGAACCAGCGCGGAAAGCGGAAGCTTCGCGCCGCCTCGGCGATCTCCCGTGCCTTTAGGCCGGTGCTGCTCGAGGCTCCGATGAGCCCGCCCATGCTGCTCCCGGCGATGAAGTCGACGGCGAGCCCCTCGCGCTCGAGGACCTCGATCACTCCGATGTGCGCGAGCCCGCGAGCCGCGCCGCCGCCGAGAGCGAGCGCGAGGCGCGCCCGCGGAGCCCGCGCGCCTGGCGCGAGGGCCGACGGCCCACCGCGGACCCCGGCGCTCATCAGTCTTCTGGGAGATCCTTCTTCGGGCTCTTCCGCCTTCATGGGTTTCTCCCGGAGTGTCGGCTCCTACAGGTATGCGTTCGTCGCGTACTGCTGCATCCGGCAGACCGGATCTCGCGGCATCTCGGTCACCCCGACCGCCGCGCCTCGATCGCCTTGACGACGTCGAAGTAGACGTTTTCCTCGCGCACGATCGCGAAGCCCGCGCGGAGGACGTTCCCTACCGTGTCGCGGTTCATCTCGGGACCGAAGCGGCGGCTCAGGGGCGTCATCACGTCCTGCAGCACGGCAATCGGGCCGACGCGGCTCCGCACGTGCTCGAACATCAGAAGCCGCCCGCCGCGCCGGAGGCAGCGCCGGAGCTCCACGAGGCCGCACACGGGGTCGGGGACCGAGCAGAAGGTGCACGAGGTCGCGACCGTGTCGAAGGACTCGTCGGCGAACTCGAGCGCGCGGACGTCCATGATGCGAAGCTCGAGCTTTCCGGGATAGCGTTCCGCCCGCGGGCGCGCTCGCTCGATCATGGCGGGGCTCACGTCGATCGCGGTGATCTCGAGGCCCGATGGGAAAAAAGCGAAGTCGCCCCCCGTCCCGGCAGCGACCACCAGGCAGCGGCCCGTCATTCGCGCAAAGAGCCGCGTCTTGGCGTCGCCGAATCTATGGACTTCGCCCCAAGTGACCCAGTCATACGTGCGGCTGGCACGGTCCCACTTGGCGCGCAGCGCCCCGCCCGCGCTCGTCGTCTGCGTCGTCATCGGTCCGACCCTTCCGGACGGAGCGCCCGATCGTAGAGCTCGACCCCGGCGGTCACCACGGCGCCGAACAGGCCGCCGACGAGGACCGCCGACGAGAGCGTGGGCGACCCTCCGTGTACGCTGTCCCGCATCGCGAAGAGCATGCCGCCGTACATGCCGATGAGGCTTCCCGGCACCATCACCTGGAAGGGGCCGAGCAGTGGCGAGAAAAGAAGAGCTAGAAGAAGGTGCACGGCCGAGCCGACGACCGCCCCGAGGAGCATCGCCACGACCATGTCCGTCCCACCCGCGCCAACGCCGCGAACGGCCAGCGCGGTCACCGCCCCGGTGAGGGCCCCGGCGAGGTGGTCACCGACGACGAAGAGAATTTTCACGGTTCCTCCTACGGTTCGGTCCGCGCTCCTGCCGTCCCGCGGACAGATAGCTGTCGGGATCGCGCGCGAACGCCTCGAGGTTCGCCTCGGAGCGGAAGAAGTAAGCGCGTCCGTGCCAGGCGTAGGCGGGCGCTTCGGCTTTGTCGACCGGCTCGCCGCTGACCGGATCCTTCGCCCGGCGAAGGTGCTCCGGATTCGCGGCGAAGCCGGCGACACAGCCGGCGCAGCAGAGATAGTAGGTCTTGCCCTGGTAGGCGTACGCGAGGCCACTCTTGGCCTGCACCTGATCCTGGATCATGCAGATTCTGCTCCGATCCTCGATCCGGCCGCCGTACGTCGCCGGATTGCGGACATCGCCGGCCATCGCCAGGGACACGATCGCCACGACGAGGGCTGCGACCAGTGCGACAAGAGAGTTCCGCTTCATTCCGATTTCCCCTTTTCGGGAGCGACGCAGATCCGTCGTGGTCACGCGACCCTCCGCCGGAGCTCCCGCTCCTTCCAGATCGTGTAGATCGCCGGGTAGACGACGAGCTCGAGGATCATCGAGGTGATCACTCCACCCACCATCGGCGCAGCGATCCGCTTCATGACGTCGGCGCCGGTGCCGTGGCTCCAGAGGATCGGGATCAGACCGGCGAGGATCACCGACACGGTCATTATCTTCGGGCGGACGCGCTTCACCGCGCCGTGGAGCACCGCCTCCTCGAGGTCGGCGAGCGTCTTGAGCTTCCCTTTCGCCTTCCACTCCTTCCAGGCGAGATCGAGGTAGAGGAGCATGACGACGCCCGTCTCGGCGTCGAGACCGGCGAGCGCGATGAGCCCCACCCAGACCGCGACGCTCAGGTTGTAGTCGAGGACGTAGAGGAGCCAGAACGCGCCGACGAGCGAGAAGGGAACCGCCAGCAGCACGATCATCGTCTCGATGAGGGAGGTCGTGTTCAGGTAGATGAGCACGAAGATGATGAGGCCCGTGAGCGGCAGGACGTACTTCAGCCGCTCCTTCGCGCGCTGCATGTACTCGTACTGGCCGCTCCACTCGAGGTGGTACCCCGGAGGCAGCTCGACGCGCTCCTCGACGATCCGCTTGGCGTCCTCGACGTAGCCGCCGAGGTCGCGGCCGGCGACGTCGACGTACACGTAGCCGGCCAGCTCGGCGCCCTCGCTCCGGATCACCGTGGTTCCGGTCGTGAAGCGGACGTCCGCGAGCTGGCCGATCGGGATCAACGCTCCCGTCGAGCTCGGGACGAGCACGCGCCGGAGGCGCTCGAGGTCGTTGCGGTAGTCGCGGAAGTAGCGGACGTTGACCGAGTAGCGCTCGCGGCCCTCGATCGTCGTCGTGATGTTCATGCCGCCGACGGCGGTCAGGATCACGTCCTCGACGTCGTCGATCGTGAGGCCGTAGCGGGCGATCTCGTCGCGCAGGATGTCGAAGTCGAGATAGTAGCCGCCGGCGACGCGCTCGGCGTACACGTTGCGGGTCCCGGCGACCCCGCGCACCACCTTCTCGATCTCCTCGCCGACCTTCTGGATGGTCTCGAGCTTCGGGCCGAGGACCTTGATGCCGATGGGGGTGCGGATCCCCGTCGAGAGCATGTCGGTCCGCGCCTTGATCGGCATCGTCCAGGCGTTCGCGACGCCGGGGATCTGCATCGCCCGATCCATCTCCTCGACGAGTTCCTCGGGGGTGATGCGCCGCCGCTCGGGCCAGATCCGTCCCAATGCGGCCCCGAGCCAGCTCGGTGCCCACGACGAGTACCAGCGCTCGACGTCGATCTCGCGCCACTCCTCCTCGGGCCGGAGAACGATCGTGTTCTCCATCATCTCGAGCGGCGCCGGATCCGTCGGGCTCGTCGACCGGCCCGCCTTCCCGAGAACCGAAACCACCTCGGGAAAGCTCTTGATGATCCGGTCCTGCACCTGGAGCGTCTGCTGCGCCTGCGTGATCGACATGCCGGGCAGGCCCGTCGGCATGTAGAGGAGCGTTCCCTCGTAGAGGGGCGGCATGAACTCCGAGCCGAGCTGCTGGTAGACGGGGATCGTACCCCCGATCAGCAACGCCGCCACGACGATCACCGGCCAGCGGAAGTGGAGCGAGAAGCGGGCAACGGGATCGTAGAGGCGCATCAGGAGCCGGCTCACCGGATGCTTCTCCTCGGGCGTGATCTTCCCCCGGATGAAGATCGTCATCAGGGTCGGCGTGAGCGTCACCGCGAGCAGCGAGGCGAAGAGCATCGCGAAGGTCTTGGTGTAGGCGAGCGGCTTGAAGAGCCTTCCTTCCTGCGCCTCGAGGGCGAAGATCGGCAGGAAGCCGACGGTGATCACGAGGAGCGCGAAGAAGAGCGACGGCCCGACCTGCATCGCCGCCTCGACCACGGCCTCGGCCTTGCTCCCCTCCCGACCCTCCTCCTGCCAGCGCTCGAGCACCTTGTGCGAGTTCTCGACCATGATGATCGCGGCGTCGACCATCGCGCCGATCGCGATCGCGATGCCGCCGAGCGACATCACGTTCGAGTTGATCCGGAGGTAGTACATGCAGATGAACGAGATCAGGATCGCGACCGGGAGCGTGAGGATGATCACCAGCGCGCTCGGCAGGTGGAACAAGAAGATGAGGCAGACGACGCTGACCGCGATCGAGAGCTTCAGGATCTCCTCCTTCAGCGTGTCGATCGAGCGATGGATCAGCTCGGAGCGGTCGTAGGTGGTGACGATCTCGACGCCCTTCGGGAGCGACGACGAGACCTCGGTGATCTTCTCCTTCACGCGCTCGATCACGCCGAGCACGTCCTCGAAGTACCGGACGACGACGATCCCGCCGACGACCTCCTGGTTCCCGTCGAGCTCGGTCAGCCCGCGACGGATGTCCGGGCCGAGGCGCACCGTGCCGAGGTCGCGGACGAGCACGGGCGTGCCCTTCTCGTCGGTCGTGACCACGATCTTCTCGATGTCGGCGATCGAGCGGATGTAGCCGCGGCCGCGCACCATGTACTCGCGGCCGGTGAACTCGACGACGCGCCCGCCGGTGTCGTTGTTGCCCTTGCGGATCGATTCGATGACTTGCGAGAGCGGCAGCCCGTAGGCGAGAAGCCGGCTCGGATTCACCACGACCTGGTACTGCTTCTCGTAGCCCCCGACCCGCGCCACCTCGGCCACGCCCGGGACCGCCTGTAGCCAATAGCGGATGTACCAGTCGTTGAGCGTACGGAGCTGCGCGAGGTCGTACTTCCCCGAGTGGTCGACGACGGCGTACTGGAACGCCCAGCCGACGCCCGTCGCGTCAGGGCCGATCACCGGGGCGACGCCGGCCGGTAGCTTCCCGGTGACCGCCTGCATGTACTCGAGCACGCGCGTGCGTGCCCAGTAGAGGTCGGTGCCGTCCTCGAAGATGACATAGACGAACGAGTAGCCGAAGAAGGAGTAGCCGCGGACCACCTCCACCTTCGGAGCGGAGAGGAGCGTGGTCACGATCGGATACGTGACCTGGTCCTCCACGAGCGTCGGGCTCCGCTCCGACCACTCGGCATAGACGATCACCTGCACGTCGGAGAGGTCGGGGAGCGCGTCGAGGGGCGTGTTACGGAGCGCCCAGATCCCCCAGGCGACCGCGAAGAGCATGAGGAGGAGGACGAAGAAGCGGTTCTTCGCGCAGTACTCGATGATTCCTCTGACCATTCCCCTGACCCCTCAGTGCTGCCTCCCCTCCATCGCCCCCGTGGCCGACTTGAGCCGGCTCTCGGAGTCGATGAGGAAGTTCGCCGAGGTGACGACGCGGTCTCCCGCCTGCACGCCGCTGCGCACCTCGACCCAGCCCTCGCCCTTGGCGCCGAGCGCGACTCGCCGCGGCTCGAAGTGGCCGTCGCCGAGCGCGACGAAGACGAGCTGCTCGGTGCCCGAGTCGAGGATCGCTTCCTCGGGCGCGGCAAGCCGCTCGCCGAGATCGATCTCGAGCTCGACGTCGGCGTACATCCCGGGCTTCAGCCGGTAGTCCGGGTTCGGGAACTCGAGCCGGACCTTGTTCGTGCGGGTCTTCTCGTCGAGGTAGGGGTAGACGTAGCTCACCCGCCCGCGGAACGTCTCGCCGGGGAAATACGAGAGCCGGATCGCCGCCTCCTGTCCGAGACGAACGAACGGCATCTCGTACTCGTAGACGTCGGCGTAGACCCAGATCCGCGAGAAGTCGGCGACGGTGTAGAGCTCCATCTCCGGCCCCACGTACTTTCCCTCGTAGACCTCGCGGACGGTGACGAAGCCGCGAATCGGCGAGTGGAGCGTGAGTGCCTTCTTCGGCTCGCCGCGCTCCTCGAGCGCGCGGATCTGCTCCGGGGTGATGTCCCAGTAGAGGAGGCGGTTCCGGGTCGAGGCGAGGAGCGAGCGCGCGCCGGAGGCGATCTCGACGACCTTGCTCTCGCCGAGATCCTTCACCCCCTTGAGCGCGAGGAGGTATTCCTCCTGCGTGGAGACGAGCTCGGGGCTGTAGATCGACACCAGAGGCTGCCCCGTCTCCACGAGCTGCCCCGTGTAGTTGACGGAGGTCTTCTCTACCCAGCCCGCGATTTTCGTGTGGATGTGCCGAACCTGCGTCTCGTCGATCTCGAGACGGCCGACCGTTCGCACGACGCGCTGAAGGCGACGCTTCTCGACCGCGTCGGTCCGGACGCCGGAGATCTGTTGCTTGCGCGCCGAGAGGCGGACGGTTCCCTCGGCCATCTCTCCGGACGCGACCTCGTCGGCGTAGGCGGGCACGAGCTGCGCGCCGCAGTCCGGAGCCACGCCGGGCTCGTCGGAGCGGTACTGCGGGTGCATCGGGTCCTGCCAGTAGAGGATCTTCCGCTCGCCGGTCTTCACTCCGGCTTGGTGGCCCGCGTGTTCCCCCGCCGGCTTCACCGCCGCGCCCGCAGCGTGCCCCGCATGCCCCTTCTCGAGCGGCGAGACCTCCCGCGGCTGGTCGCTGCAGCCGGATGGGAGCGCGGCGAAGACCGCGAACAGCGCCCCCATCGCAGTCAGGCCGCGCTGCGCCGGCCGCTTCGGGAATCGTCGTTCGTCTTTCGGGTCACCCATTCTCGTCCGCATCTTCACTTTTCCAGCTCCATGCCCACGGTCTCCTCGAGGCGCGCCGCAGCCTTGCCGAGGTTGGCGGCCTCCTCGCGGTAACGCAGCTCGTAGTCGAGGAGGGTCACGAAGTTGTCGAGGTAGGTGAGAAAATCGACGCGCCCGACCTGATAGCCGGCGGCCGCCGATTCGAGCGCCAGCGTCGCCTGCGGGATGATCCCGGCTCGGTAGAGGTCCACGAGCTCTCTCGCGCGCGTCGCCGTCGCGTGGAGGTCGCGCACCCGGGCAAGAACCATCTGGCGCGCGTTTTGCCGACCGTCCCGCGCCTGGCCGAGCGTTTCCACCGCCTCCGTCACGCCGTAGCGCTGCTTCCGCCAGAAGTAGAGCGGAAGCTTCACGCCGAGCTGCGTCTCCCACATGCCGGGAAGCGACTCGCGGTTCATGTAGCCGCCCATCAACATGAAGTCGGGCAGGTACTCGCGTCTGGCGAGCGACAGCGCGCTCTCCCCGCGCCGCACCGTTTTGGCCGCCTCCTCGAGCATCGGCGAGTGCTTCTCGGCGAGCTCGATGAGCCCTTCGAGCCCGGGCGGGGTCGGCGACTCCGGGATGGACTGCGGCGTGCCGAGCAGCGCGTCGGCCGGGCGGTTCAGGATGCCGTTCAGCTCCGCCTCGGCGCTCGCCTTCTTCTGCTCGAGGTCGACCAGGCGGTCGACGAGCTTCGAGATTTCGACCTGGGCCTTGAGAACGTCCTGCTGGATCCCCTGGCCGGTCTGGTAGCGAGCCTCGACGCTCTTCTCGAATTTCTCGAGAATCGCCTTGCTCCTCCTGACGACGTCGATCGACTGATGGACGAAGAGAAGCTCTCGAAACGCGACCTTGAGCCGGGCGATCACGCCGAGCGTCGTCGCCCGCAGGCGCGCGCGCTCCTCCGCGGCCTCGAACGACGCGATCTCCTCGCGCAAGCGGAGCTTCCCCGGGAACGGCACCTCCTGCGTCAACGCAAGCGACGCCTGGCTCATGATCTCGTCGCCGAGCGTCAGCCGGTCGAAGCCGTCATTGCGGTAGCCGACCGTGACCGTCGGGTCCGGAAGCGATCCCCGCTGTGAAGGGCGCGCCTCGGCGGCTCGGAGCTTCTGCTCGGCGGCTCGGATCTCAGGGTTCACCCGCCTCGCGTGATCGACGAGGTCGGGGAGGCGGATGACGCTCGAGAGGTCGGCGCCGCCTTCAGCCGCATCCTGCGCCGGCGCGCCGCCCACCGACAGCGCGACGGCGATCGCGAGAAGGATGAGTACTCTCATCTTGTTCCCTTCTTCTGCTGTTCCGCCGCCATCTCGCGGTGCTCGCCAGCGAGGAGCCGCGCCCCCGAAGTTCCCTGCCGGGCGATCATGCGATCCTTCGCCTCATTTCTTCTCTTCGATCGTGCCGGCGAAGATCACCCCGGTCGAGGGGTAGTACCTCCCGAACACGACGACCTCCTTGCCGTGGAGATCTGCGGAGTTGATCCGGTCCGCCACCTCAGGGGTTCCCGCCAGGAGCGGGTGGATCATCCATCCCTCGTCCATCGAGAGTGCGTGGCGGTGTCCCTCCTTTTCGCACTGCTTCATCGCCTCCGGACCCGGCTTCAGGTCACAGCGCAGGCAGACGAGCTTGCCGCGGAACTGACCGGTGCGAACGATCGAGCCCGCGTAGAAGCTCGACATCTCGGGCCGCGATCCCTCTCGGGAACCCGGAGCAGAGTGTTCGCCCTGCGCACGCGCCGCTGCCGGCGCTCCCAGCGAAGCAGCCAAGGCGATCACGGTCGCCAGTAACCGAACGTGTTTCATGATGGATCCTCCTCTCGTCCTTTCGGCGAGCAGGGCGCCCCGGGTCCTTCAGGATCAGAGCGCACACCCGCGCATTCTCCAGGGGTGCGGGCACCTCCACGGGAGTCCGCCAACACCGGGGTCAGGCGGCGTCGAAGTGAGGTCTAGATTCGGAAGGAGACGTTACGGAGGTAAGTCGGCGGGCCGAGAGCGCGAATACTCCGTCGAGAGGACGCGTCGGCGAGCACGGAACAGATCGCCGCGGGCGGCCAGATCGACGGAGCGGCGAGCGAAGGCTGCGGGGCAATCCCCGGCTGTGACGTCGGAGCGAAGGCACGCTTGCCGGTGACCTCGCAGCAGGTCGAAGCCGGCGCGGCGGGATGCTCGTGATGGGCCGCAGCCGGCGCGACATCGCGCTGGCCGCTCTGCGCGTGGTGATCGACGTGGTGCCTGGTGACACCAAGGATTTCACACCCTTCCGCGTCGAGGCAGAACGAGCTGATGTAGGGGATCCAGGCGAACGCGAGTAGCCCGACGATCGACCTGAACGTCACGGCTTTGCGGAATCTGCCCATGGCTCTTGATCGAGGGATAGCATCTTGCGTGCCGAGAGTCGACGGGGCGCTAGCTGCCTGACATCTCATCAAGCCTGCCGGATTCGCGCCTCACATTTGAGAACCCCGCTCGCCGGGATTCCCGTAGTTGAGAATCTCGCGGAGGTTCAGAACCGCCGACGAAGACTCGTCCGCACCGATCAAACGGGCCCCGCCCTGATCGGTCGAGGGGACGCTCCTGCGGTCTTCTCCCGCAGGGGCGTCCTTCGGCCCGCCCATCATGCCGCGCTCGCCGTGTTGATCGTCTTCTTCAGCACCTGGCTCGGCTTGAACGACAGCACGCGACGGCCGGAGATCACGATCTCCTCGCCGGTCTGCGGATTTCGCCCCTTGCGCGGGCGCTTGCTGTGGACGACGAAGTTGCCGAAGCCGGAGATCTTCACCTTCTCCCCGTGCTCGAGGTGCTGCTTGATGATCTCGAAGATCGACTCGACGACCTCGGCCGCGTCCTTCTTCGAGAAGCCGTCCTTCTCGACCTTCTCGTAGATGCGTTCGACGATCTCCGCCTTGGTCATCGCCATGGCTTCACCCGCCTGTCCGGCGCCGCGCCCGGTCCGCGGCGGCCCTCACCCACGCAGCTCCACCCCGAGCTGGCGAGTCACTCGCTCGATCAGGCTCCGATGCAGTCGATTCACCTCTTCGTCGGTCAGGGTGCGGTCGGCGGCGCGGTAGGCGATGGAGTAAGCGAGACTCTTCTTTCCTGGCGGCAGCGGGCTGCCGCGGTAGAGATCGAACAACCGCGCACTCTCGACCGGCAAGTCGGAACATGCCGCGATGGCATCGAGTACCTGCTGGGCTTCGAATCCTTCATCCGCCACGATCGCCAGGTCGCGGATGACCGTGGGGTACTTCGGAAGCGTCTGGAACGCGACGCGGCGCGGAGCATAGGATTCGAGCTTTTCGAAGTCAAGTTCGAGCGCCCACGTCTCGGCGTCGAGATCGGCGGCTCGCGCCACCTCGGGATGAAGCCCGCCGACGTAGCCGAGCACCTCCCCGCCGCGCTTCACCCACGCCGATTTCCCCGGATGGAGGAACGGGGGAACGTCCTGTCGGGTCCACTGCGCCGCGTCGATGCGCAGGGCGGCGAGGATCGCCTCGACGACGCCCTTGGCGTCGTAGAACGATTCGCTGCGGTTCTCGCGCGCGAGGCCGCGCGGCGGCAGTGGGCCGAGCAGCACGCCGCCGAGCGCCTGGCGCTCGCGCACCGCGCCGTCGGTCCAGAACACGGTGCCGAGCTCGCCGAGGCGAATCCACGCCTCGCCCTGCCGACGGTTGCGCGCCGCCGCCGCCAGCAGGTTGGGCAGCAGGCTGCGGCGCATCTCCGAGGCCTCGCTGCTCAACGGATTGTGCACGCGCACCGGCTCGGCCCCCGCGGGGGCGAGGCCGGGGATGCGCCGGTTCCACTGCGCCGCGGTGAACCTGAGGCAGGTGACTTCGTTCATTCCTTGCGCGGCGAGCAGCCCGCGAACCCGTCCCGCGAGGCTCGCCGCCGCCCCGTCGCGCGCCGCGGCTCCGAGCGCCGCGCGCGGCAGCGTGGCCGGGATGCGGTCGTAACCCGCCAGCCGCGCGATCTCCTCGATGAAGTCCGCTTCGCGCGTCAGGTCCGAGCGGTACGAAGGAGGCCGGCAGAGGTAGCCGCCGCGCCCGGTCGCCTTCACGCTGGCCGACACCCGGCGCAGGCTCTGCCCGATCTCCGCGAGCGGCAGCGACGTGCCGAGCAGGCGGTTCGCGCGGTCGCTGCGCACCAGCACCTCGATCGGCGCGGCGGGGCTCGGATAGGCCTCGACGCCGCCGGCCGCCACCTGTCCGCGCGTCAAGCGGGCGAGCAGCTCGGCGGCGCGCGCCGCCGCCGCCGGGACGCCCTCGACGTCGACGCCGCGCTCGAAGCGCAGCGACGCCTCGCTGCGCAGGCCGAGGCGCCGGGACGTGCGCCGCACCGTGGCGGGCGTGAAGTAGGCCGACTCGAGCACGACCTCGCAGGTCGAGGCGCCCACCGCGCTGCCCGCGCCGCCCATCACCCCGGCGAGCGCCACCGGGCCCTCCGCGTCGGCGATCACCAGATCGTCCGGCTCGAGCGGCCGGTCGATCTCGTCGAGCGTGCGCAGCCGGAGAGCTGCGCCAGCGCGGCGCACGACGAGCACGGCGCCGCGGATCCCGGCGAGGTCGAAGGCGTGCAGCGGCTGGCCGCGCTCGAGCATCACGTAATTCGTCACGTCGACGACGTTGTTGATCGCGCGCATGCCGAGCGCCTCGAGGCGGCTGCGCAGCCACAGCGGCGAGGGCGCGACCCGCACGCCGCCGACCACTCGGGCGACGTAGCGCCCGCAGAGGTCGGGGTCGCGGATCTCCACGCGCACGCGCTCCGCCGCCGGCGGCGCTTTCTCGGCGAGGCGCGGTGCGGGCACCCGCAGGCGCGCTCCGGTGAGCGCCGCCAGCTCCCGAGCGATGCCGAGAATCGACAGACAATCGCCGCGGTTCGGGGTGATCGCCAGGTCGAGCACGGTATCCGCCGTGTCGAGGATCGCGGCCAGCGAGGTACCCGGCTCGGCGCCGGCGTCGAGCCGCATCACGCCGCTGTGGTCGTCCGAGATGCCGATCTCGCGTTCGGAGAGCAGCACGCCCGCCGAGGCGAGGCCGCGGATCTCCACGCTCTCCACCCGGGTCCCGTCGGCGAGCGTCGCCCCTGGCAGCGCCACCGCGACGCGCAGTCCGGCATCGAGGTTCGGCGCGCCGGAGACGACTCGCAGCGTGCCCTCCGCGCCGACGTCCACGGTGCAGACCGAGAGCTCGTCGGCGTTCGGATGACGCTCGAGGCCGACGATCCGGCCGGCGATCATGCGATCGAACGTGCCGCGCGACTCGACCCCCTCGACCTCGAGCCCGGCCATGGTCAGCCGCTCCGCCAGCTCCGCCGTCGACAGCTCCACGGCGACGAACTCGCGCAGCCAGTTCAGCGAGACCTTCAAAATTGCCTCAGGAAGCGCAGGTCGTTCTCGTAGAAGAGCCGAATGTCGCCGATGCCGTGCTTGAGCATCGCCAGCCGCTCCACCCCCAGGCCGAACGCGAAGCCGGAGAACTTCTCCGGGTCGTAGCCGACGAACCGGAAGACGTTGGGATCGATCATCCCCGAGCCGAGGATCTCGAGCCACCCGGAGCGCTTGCAGACGCGGCAGGGCGAGCCGTCGGGCAGCACGCCGCTCGCGGCGCACATCACGCAGCCGATGTCGACCTCGGCCGAAGGCTCGGTGAAGGGGAAGAAGCTCGGCCGGAAGCGCAGCGGGATGCGCGGCCCGAAGAACGCGTGCACGAACTCCGAAAGCACGCCCTTCAAGTCCCCGAACGTGACCGCCTCGTCGACGAAGAAGCCCTCGACCTGCAGGAAGTTCGGCGAGTGCGTGACGTCGTCATCGTGGCGGTAGACGACGCCGGGAGCGATCACCCGCAGCGGCGGCTGGCGCGACTCCATGACGCGGATCTGCACCGGGGAGGTGTGCGTGCGCAGCACGCGGTCCTCCGCCACGAAGAACGTGTCGTGCATGTCCCGCGCCGGGTGATCGCGCGGAATGTTGAGCGCCTCGAAGTTGTGGTAGTCGTCCTCGACCTCCGGTCCGGTCTCCACGCCGAACCCCATCTCCGCGAAGATCGAGGTGATCTGGTCGAGCACCTGCGTGAGCGGGTGGAGGTGGCCGTGCGCGGATCGGATGCCGGGCAGGGTGACGTCGAGCCGCTCTTCGGCGAGGCTCTTGGCCTGCCGCGCGTCCGCCAGCCGCCGGCGCAGCGCGCCGAGCCGCTCCTCGACCGCCGTCTTGACGGCGTTGGCCAGCTCGCCCATCGCCGGCCGCTCCGCCGCGGCAACCTCGCGCATGCCGCGCAGCACCGCGGTCAGCTCGCCCTTGCGCCCGAGGTAGCGCAGGCGAGTCTGATCGAGGGCGGCCTCGTCCTCGCAGCGCTCGAGATCGGCCAGCGCCGCCTGGCGGATGCGTTCGAGATCAGCGCGCACTGGGCTTACCCGGGAGGAACCGCCGCGCCGCCGATTCGCCGCAATCCCACTTTCTCGTGCACCCGCGGCCACGCCGGCTCGGCTTCGCCGAACACGCTGCGATCGTCTTTCCTCTTTGCGGTGTGCGGCCGGAGCCGCCTGCGGGCGATCCGCAGGACCGCCTGCCGTTCATGCGTTCTTCAGGCGGCGAGCTTGGATTTGGCGAGCGAAGCGATCTCGCCGAACGCCGCCGGGTCGCGCACTGCGAGATCGGCCAACATCTTGCGGTCCACCTCGACACCGGCCTGCTTCAGGCCCGAGATCAACGCCCGATAGGTGATCCCGTTGTCGCGCGCCGCGGCGTTGATGCGCACGATCCACAGGCTGCGGAAGCTGCGCTTGCGCGCCTTGCGGTCGCGATAGGCGTAGACCAGCGCCTTCTCGACCGTGGAACGCGCCTGGCGATAGTTCTTCCGGCCGCCGATCACTCCCTTGGCGAGCTTGCGGAGCTTCTTGTGACGGCGACGGAGCTTGGTTCCTCGTTTGGCTCTCGGCATCGGCAGAACTCCTTCGGGCCCGGTCGGCTAGAGATAGGGAAGGAGCCGCTTGACGGCCCGTTCGTCGGCGGCGGACACCATGCCCGACTGGCGGAGCTGGCGCTTTCGCTTGCGCGACTTGGTGGTGAGGATGTGGCGCTTGTAGGCGCGGCTGCGCTTGACCCGGCCGCTGCCGGTCACCCGGAACCGCTTGGCGGCGCCCCGCTTGGTCTTCATCTTCGGCATCGAACCCGTCTCCTCGCTCAAACCGCCGACGTATACCACATCCGGCGGCGCCGGCCAGAGCCCGGCGGCTACTTCGGGACCACCATCATCGACATATTGCGCCCCTCGAGGCGCGGCCTGAGCTCCTGGCTGGCGACGTCCTCGATCTTGCCCATCACCAGATCGAGCATCTCCTTGCCCTTCTCCGGGTGCGTGATCGCCCGCCCGCGGAAGAACACCGAAACCTTGACCCGCATCCCCTCGGACAGGAAGCGCCGGATGTGGTTCACCTTGAAGGCCACGTCGTGGTCGTCGGTCTGCGAGCCGAGCTTCACTTCCTTGACGACCACCCGGGTCGCCTTCTTCTTCGACTCCGCGGCTTTCTTCCGCTGCATGTAGCGGAACTTGCCGTAGTCCATGATCCGGCAGACCGGCGGCACCGCGGTGGGCGCCACCTCGACGAGGTCGAGGCTCCGCTGGTTGGCGATCTCCAACGCGCGCGGCAGCGGCACGACGTTCTGCGTGCCGTCGACGTCGATCAGGCGCACTTCGCGGGCTCGGATCTGCTGGTTGATGCGGACGCTGGGTGTGGGCAATGGCCTCGAGATGGGTCACCTCCTGGCTGGCTCCCGGTTACGGGATCGGTTCTTCGGCCTCGCTGGCGAGCTTCGCGCACAGCTCGTCGATGGACAGCGGCGGCAGCTGCTCGCCGCTGCGCGCGCGCGGCGCCACCCGGCGCTCGGCGGCCTCGCGGTCGCCGACGACGAGCATGTAGGGGATCTTCTCGAGCTGCGCCTGGCGGATCTTGTAGCCGAGCTTCTCGTTGCGGTCGTCGAGCTCGGCGCGGAGGCTGCGCGCGCGCAGCGCCGCCGCCACTTCGGCGCCGTAGGCCCGCTGGCGCTCGGTGAGCGTCAGCACCCGGGCCTGCACGGGCGCCAGCCACAACGGAAGAGCCCCCGCCGTGTGCTCGATGAGGATCGCGAGAAAGCGCTCGATCGACCCGAACAGCGCGCGGTGGATCATCACCGGACGCTCCTCCCGGCCCTGTGCCGACACGTAGGTCAGGTCGAAGCGCTCCGGCAGGGCGTAGTCGAGCTGGATGGTGGTGAGCTGCCACTCGCGGCGCAGCGCATCGCGGAACAGGAAGTCGATCTTCGGTCCGTAGAACGCGCCGTCGCCGGGGCGAACACCGAAGGCGAGCCCATTGGCCTCGAGCGCGGCTCGCAGCGCGCTCTCCGCCTGATCCCACATGGCGTCGCTGCCCATGCGCTGCTCGGGGCGGGTGGACAGGAACACGCGGATGTCGTCGAAGGCGAACGCGCGATGCACGATGCCCGCCATCTCGATCACCCGGGTGATCTCCTCCTGCACCTGCTCGGGCGCGCAGAAGATGTGCGCGTCGTCCTGCGAGAACGTGCGCACCCGCGTGAGTCCGTGCAGCACGCCCGACTTCTCGTAGCGGTGGAGCTTGGAGAAGTCCGCGTAGCGCAGCGGCAGGTCGCGGTAGGAGCGCTTGGCGTTGGCGAACAGGTAGGTGTGGCCCGGGCAGTTCATCGGCTTCACGCCGAACTGCCGCCCGTCGATCTCCACGAAGAAGAGGTTCTCGCGGTAGTGCTCGTAGTGCCCCGAGCGCTTCCACAGCTCCGCGTCGCAGACTTGCGGAGTGATCACCTCGCCGTAGCCGTAGCGCGCGTAGAGACGGCGCACCAGGCCGATCAGCGCGTTGTAGACGAACGCGCCCTTGGGATGGAAGAAGGGGCTCCCGGGCGCGATCGCGTGGAAGCTCCACAGGTCGAGCTCCTTGCCGAGTTTGCGATGGTCGCGCCGCTTGGCCTCCTCGAGAAGCTCGAGGTGGCGCTTCAGCTCGGCGTCGGTCGCCCACGCCGTCCCGTAGATGCGCTGCAGCATGGCGTTGCGCTCGTCGCCACGCCAGTACGCGCCGGCGACGCTGGTCAGCCGGAAGGCGCCGAGCTTGCCGGTCGACGGCACGTGCGGTCCGCGGCACAGGTCCTTCCAGCTACCCTGCTGGTACACGGACACGCGCTCGTCGGGGATGCCGTGGAGGATCTCGACCTTGTAGCTCTCCCCCATCGCCGCGAACAGCTCGATCGCCTCGCTCTTCGCCATGTCGTGGCGCGTCACCGCGAGGTTCCGCGACACGATCTCCTTCATCTTCTTCTCGATCTTCTTTAGGTCGTCGGGCGTGAACGGCGCGGCGCGCACGAAGTCGTAGTAGAAGCCGTCGGCGATCACCGGCCCGATCGTCACCTGCGTGCCGGGGAACAGCTCCTGCACCGCCTGGGCCAGGAGATGCGCGGTCGAATGGCGCAGCACCTCGAGACCATCCGCCGACTCGGGCAGCACGGCCTCGACCGCGGCGCCGTCGGCGACCGGCGTGGCGAGGTCGACCAGGCGGCCGTCCACCCGCGCGGCCACCGCGCGGTCGGCCGTCTGGCGATCGCTGCGGGCGATCGCTTCGCGAGCCGACAAGCCGGCCTCGACGGGCGCCGTGGCTCCGACCCTCATGCGCGCATGGAAGCGGCGAACATCAGCGGCCGGACCGCGTGATGCGCGAGCGCGGACTCATCCCCCGGATCATGGTAGGCACGGGCGGGATTGAACCGCCGACCTCTTCCGTGTCAAGGAAGCGCTCTCCCACTGAGCTACGTGCCTCCGTCGAGACTGCCGGGGGGGCGATGCGTCCGGTTGGTGCGGGGGTGCGATCAAAGGAGCAAAATTCGTAGCAACGGCGCTTCCTTGTGTCAAGGTAACCGACTTTCCGGCCAGCCGCTTCGGCCGTCCGGTCCGGCTGTCCGCTCGGCTGTCGTTCGGCCGTCCGCTCGGCTTGACTGGCCCGATCGGCCGACACTACAAACCCCGCCGATGACCCGCGAGCAGCTCTTCGCCGTCTTCTTCTTCGCGGTCCTGGCGTTCCTGCTCCACGAGGTCTACCGCGTCTTTGCCTTCTTCCTGACCGCGTTCGCCTGGGCGGCGGTGCTGACGCTGGTCTTCTTCCCCGTTTACCGCGTACTGCTCGCACGCCTGCGGCGGCCGTCGCTGAGCGCCGCGCTAATGACGCTGCTGGTCTCCACGCTGCTGATCGGGCCGCTCGCGACCTTGACCGGCGTGGCGATCGGCCAGGGGCAGAGCTTCTACGAGGTGCTGCAGGAGAAGGCGGCGTCGGGAGAGACACGCGCCTGGTTCGAATCGTTGCGCAACAATCGGCTCGGCAAGCTCGCCGAGCGGCTGCTGCCGCACGACCTCGAGGGCTCGCTCGATCTCTCCGACCTCGGCGTGCAGGGCGCTCAGAAGGGCACGGCGCTGCTGATCTCGGAGCTCGGCGGCATCGCCCGCAACGTAGCGAGCTTCGTCTTCAACGTCCTGATCACCCTGGTCATGCTGTTCTTCTTCTTCCGCGACGGCCGCAAGCTCTACCTCGCGTTTCGCGACCTGCTGCCGATGGAGCCCGAGCACAAGGACGCGATCTTCGGACGGCTCTACGAAACGCTCTCGGCGGTGGTCCAGGGGATGGTGTTCACCTCAGTGCTCCAAGGCCTGGCCGCCGGTCTGGCGTTCTGGGCGCTCGACCTGCCGTTCGCGCTGTTCCTCGGCCTCGCCTCCTCGCTCGCGTCGTTCATTCCGCTCGGCGGCGCGGCGCTTGTCTGGGTGCCCGCCGACGTCTACTTCTTCACCCAGGGCCTGTGGGGCCGCGGCCTGATCCTGCTCGCCTGGGGCACGCTGGTGATCAGCCTGGTCGACAACCTGGTGCGCCCGCTGGTGATCGGCAGCCGCACGAACATCTCGACGTTCTTCCTCTTCTTCGGAATTCTCGGCGGCCTGCAGGCCTACGGCCCGATCGGCATCTTCATCGGCCCGGTCCTGCTCGCCACCATCGTGGTGTTCCTGCGCATCTACCGCGAGGAGTACTCCGGATAGCGGCGGCGTGCCGCCCGGGCGGATGAGCTGCGAGCTAAGCTCGTCGGCTACCTCCGCACCCACGCCCATCATCCACCGCCGCGACGATCTAGAAGATGTGCCCGAACGTCAGATACACGAGCGCCGTCTCTTCCTCGCTGAAGCCGACGTCGATGCGCGCCAGGATCGCCTCGCCGAGCGCGACCCGCGTACCCGCACCGTAGCTGTAGCGGAAGTCGCGGAAGATGTCGGGCACGGTATCCGGATTCAGGCGGAACTGCCGCGACAGGTCCGATCGGTCGATGAACACGCGCCCCATGTCCCCGAAGGCCACGCCGTCGACCCGCACGCGCCAGAGATCGAAGAAGTCGAAGTCGAGCAGTCCCAACCGGTACTCGCCGTTGATCATCACCCGGCTGCGGCCGAGGAAGCGGTCGAGGAAGAACCCGCGCACCGTCTCCGCCCCGCCGAGTGAGGACAGCTCGTAGAACGGCACCTGGCCGCGCTTGGAGGCGACGTACTCGCCGCCGACTCGCAGCCCGAGCACCTGGCGGCGGGTGAGCAGCGGGTAGAGGTAGCTCGCATCGAGGATGTAGCGGGTGAACTGGAAGTCGTTGCCGAGCCGGCGGTTCACGTGCTGAACCTTGGCGATGAGGTTCCAGCCGCGTGTCGGCCGAGTGATCTCCTCGCGGTTGTTGTAGACGACCGATAAGGCGATCGGATGGGTGCGGCCGCCCTGAATCCCTTCCAGATCGGGAAACACATCTACGGTCGAGGGGGTCGAACCCTCGAGATCCCCACGCCCGATGCGCACGTCGGTGAAGCCCCCGGTCAGCGCCAGCGTGAGGCGCGGCAGCTGGCGCGGGCGCACCGCCACCGTCCCGAGCAGCGAGAGCAGCCGGTACTCGTTGGTCGACAGCGGATCGGGACCGACCTCGTTGTTGCCGAGCCCGAAGAATTCCTTGGTGGGGTCCAGCAGGTACTCGCCCTGCAGCGCGAGGATCACCGTGTCGCCGAAGATGTGGGGGGCGACCAGACCGAAGCTCGCGTTCCGCTGGCGCTTGAGCGCGTAGCTGCCCTCGACGTCGAGCGTCATGCGCTGCGCGGTGAAGCTCCGGTCGGTGAACTTCAAGCCGGCGTTCGTGCCCTTGTCCGGGCTGTAGCCCACCTGCGGCAGCACTCCCCACCCCCCGCCGGGCGCGGTTCCCGCCGCGCCATCCATCGCCGCTTGCTGGATCACGTCGCCGAGCATGCGCTCGGTGTCGAGGCTCTCGCGCGCCGCGCAGCGCGTCGGCAGAACCAAGACGGCGAGGGCGAGCAGGCGAGCCGCGCCGGCGGCGCGATGCCTCACGGCGCTCCCCCGGCGGCGCCGCCGGGCGGACGTCGCAGGCCGCCGATGCAAGCCGCGGCGCCGAGCGTGGTCAGCAGCACGGTGACGAAGGCGATCCGGTAGCTCCCCGTGCGATCGTGGATCCAGCCGAGGAACGGCGCGCCGAGCGCCTGCAGCGTGACGATCACCGGGCTCATGCGCCCGGCGATCGCTCCGTAGTGGGCGCGACCGAAGGACTCGCCGACGACCGTCGCCTGCAGCGTGGCGTTGCCGCCCATCGCGTAGCCGTAGAGCACGACGTAGGCGGCGAGCACGACGGGCGACGCCACGAAGAACAGCAGGCTGACGCCGAGTGCCTGCAGCCCAAAACAGAAGAGGATCACGCGGCGCTGGTCGAAGCGGTCGATCATCGCCCCGAACCCGAGCTTGCCGATCACGCCGACGAAGGCCGTGCCGCCGAGCACCCACGACGCCACGTGTGGCGACACTCCCTGGTCGAGCAGGTACGGGATCTGGTGGAGCAGGACCGCCGACAAGCCGCTCACCGTGAGCCCGAAGGCCAGGGCGATCCGCCAGAACTCGCGGCTGCGCACCGCTTCGTCCGGCGAGAACGAACGCTCGATCTCGCGCTCGACGAGCCCGATCTCCTCCTCGGTGGCGCGGTGCGGCGCGCCGTCCGGCAGCAGACCCATCGATTCGGGCGATCGGCGCATCCACGCCGCAACCGGCGGGATGCCGAAGACGACTATGATCGCCGCCAGCGCGAGATACGCCCGCCGCCAGCCGAGATGGTCGAGCAGCAGCTGCGTCACGGGCACGAAGATCACGCCGCCCATCGAGATGCCGGCCGTGGAGACGCCGAGCGCCGCGCCGCGCTTCTGGACGAACCAGCGTGCGACGGCGGTGTTGCTCGATACCGGGCCGAGCGCGGCGGAGCCGAGCGCGACGAGCAGCGCCATGGCCAGGTAGTACTGAGCCAGCGACCGTGCGGCGGCGATCGCCGCGAAGCCGAGCCCGAGGGCGACGCAACCGAAGATCTGCACCGGCTTCGGCCCGCGACGATCGACGACCCGCCCCAACACCGCGGCGTAGAAGGCCCCGAGGACGGCGGCGAGCGAGAAACCCCAGGAGGTCTCGGCGCGCGTCCAGCCGAAGTGCTCCGACAGCGGGCGGAAGAAGATGCCGAAGCTGTAGAACACCGTGCCGACGTTGAGGCAGTGGATGACGAAGCATGCCGCCACGACCCGCCAGCCGTAGAAGAGCTTCGTGCGCGGCCGGGAGGGCGTCACGCGCGCCGGTTTCTTGACTCGGCCGCCCCCCTGTGGGACCAGCGTCGCTCCATGCCGCACCCCAATTATCCGATCCTGGTGGGCTTTGGCCAGGTCACTCAACGCGGCGACGACCCGCGGCGCGCGCTCGAGCCGATCGCGCTCGCCGCCGAGGCGGCGCGCCGCGCCGACGCCGACGCCGGCGAACGCCTGCTCCGTCACATGGACTCCGTCCGTCTCGTCAACACGCTGTCCTGGAACTACGGCGACGCGCCGGCGGCGCTCGCCGCCGCGCTCGGCATTGCGCCGCGCGACCGCGTCTACACCTCGATCGGCGGCAACAGCCCTCAGCTACTGATCAACCAGACGGCCGACGAGATCGCCAGGGGTGAAGTTCGCCTCGCCCTGCTCGCCGGTCGCGAGGCGATGTACACGCTGCGCCTCGCCCGCCAGCGGAAGATCGATCTCGCCTGGACCCCGGCGTTGGGCGCGCCGCAGCGCACGATCGGCGACGCTCGCTGGGGCACCCAGCCCCTCGAGGAACGCCACGGCGCGGCGATGCCGATCCAGATCTATCCGATGTTCGAGAACGCGCTGCGCGCCGCGCGCGGCTGGACCCTCGAAGAGCACCGCCGCCGTCTCGCGGCATCATCGTCGGGCGCCTCGACGACGGCCGCTGATTCGTCGCCAACACGCCACCCGACCGTTCGCTGCTCGCCGACCTCGAGCGCGAGGAGGTGATCGGCGTGCGCGGCACGGTGAGCGGGGGAAGCGGCGAGACGAACCTCTGGCGGCCGAGCTGAGCGATCGAGTATAGTCGCGCGCGGGGCCGGGGCCCCCGGACGTGGAGACCGTGCGATGACATCCGCCACCGACGAGCTGACCGCTTTGACGGTCGCCGAAGCCGCCGCCCGGATCGGCGCGCGCAAGCTCTCGGCGCTCGAGCTGACCGAGGCCTATCTGGCGCGCATCGAGCGGCTGAACCCGACGATCAACGCCTTCGTCTCGGTGACCGCGGAGCGCGCGCTCGCCGACGCGCGGCGAGCGACCGACGAGATCGCCAGGGCCGGGTCGCGCGGGCCGCTGCACGGCATCCCCCTCGCCCTGAAGGACCTCTTCGAGACCGCCGGCATCCGCACCACGGGCGGCGGCAAGTTCTTCGCCGACCACGTCCCCAGGGCGGATTCGACGGTGGCCCGCCGGCTGCGTGAGGCCGGGTCGGTGCTGCTCGGCAAGCTCAACACCCACGAGTTCGCCTACGGCGTCACCACCGACAACCCGCACTTCGGTACGACGCGCAATCCCTGGGACACGAGCCGCATCCCGGGGGGCTCGAGCGGCGGATCGGGCGCGGCAGTCGCCGCCTCGCTGGCCGCGACCACGCTCGGCACCGATACCGGCGGAAGCATCCGCATCCCCGCGTCGCTGTGCGGCGCGACCGGCCTCAAGCCGACCTATGGCCGGGTCAGCAAGGCGGGCGTCTTTCCGCTCTCGTTCTTGTTCGACCATCCCGGCCCGATCGCCGACAGCGCCGAGGACGCCGCCATCGTCCTCGAGGCCATCGCCGGCTACGACCCCGCCGATGCGACCACCGTGCGGACCCCGGTGGAGCGGTACCGCGAGGGCCTGGTACGCGGCCTGAAGGGCCTGCGGGTCGGCGTGCCCCGCCGTTACTTCTACGATCGGCTCGACGGCGAGGTGGCCGGCGCCGTGGAGACCGCGCTCGGTCTCCTGCGCACGCTCGGGGCGGAGGTGCGCGACGTCGAGGTGCCGAGCAGCGAGGGAGCCGTCCTCGGGCTTTTCGGCCTGATCCTCGCCGAGGCGCAACACATCCACGCCGACCGGCTGGCCCGCCGGCCGCAGGACTTCGGCAAGGACGTACTGGCGATCCTGTCGAACCCGGCGCCGACCACGGCGGCAGTCGTCGCCGCTCTCGCCGAGGCGCGTCAGCTCACCGCGGCGATGCGCGACGCGCTCGAGTCGGTCGACGCGCTGGCGACGCCGACCACGCCCGTGACGGCGGTGAAGATCGGCCAGGAGACGGTGCGCTACGGCGGCGCCGAGGAGCCGGCGATCTTCACGATGATCCGCTGCACGGCGCCGTTCAACGCCACTCACCTGCCGGCGCTGTCGCTGCCCTGCGGCTTCACGCGCGAGGGGCTGCCGGTCGGCTTGCAGCTGGTCGGCCGCCCGTTCGACGAGTCGACGATCCTCGCCGCCGGACACGCCTACCAGCAGGCGACCGACTGGCACCGGCGCCGGCCGCGCCTGTGAGCCCGTCAGCGGTCCGGCGCCGATTCGCGGCTTGACCGGGCTCGGCCGGGCCGCGGCACTCCCCGCAGCTCGAGCCGATGGCGGCGGAGCTCAGGAAACACGAGCGCCACGGCCGCCACCACCACGAGGCTGGCGGCGCCGCCGGCCACCACCGAGAACGTCGCGCTGGTGAGCGCGGCGAGGAAGCCGGACTCCGCGGCGCCGAGCTGGTTGGAGGCGCCGATGAACACCAGACTCACCGCGCTCACCCGTCCGCGCAACTCGTCCGGGGTGGCGAGCTGGATCGTGGTGCTGCGCAGCACCACGCTCACCTGGTCGAAGACGCCGACCGCCATGTACGCGGCCACCGAGAGCGGAAACGATCGCGACAGTCCGAAAACGACCGTTGCCGCCCCGTAGAGCGCGACCGTGACCAGCAGCACCGGCCCGGCTCGGCGGATCGGCGGCAGCACGGTGAGCAGGATCGAGCAGAGGATCGCGCCGATATCGAGCGAGGAGGCGAGCAGCCCGTAGCCGCGAGGGCCGACGTGGAGAATGTCGGTCGCGTAGACGGGCAACAGCGCGGCGGCGCCGCCGAAGACGACCGCGAACATGTCGAGCGTCATGCAGCCCAGCACCACCGGATGGCCGCGCACGAACGCCAGGCCTTCGCGGATCGCCCGCAGATCGAGGGGGCGTCGCGGCATCTCGCGCGAGTCCACGATCACTCGCGACGTCGCCGCCAGCGCCACGCCGACCAGCGCGAAGACCGCCGCATAGGCCGCCGCGATGCCGGCCCCGGCGATCACCAGACCGCAGGCCGCCGGGCCGGTGGCGAAGCCCAGCGCACGGCTGGTGGTCGCCACCGCCACCGCGCGCGGAAACGAGTCCCGCCGCACCAGCGCCGGCAGCAGCGCCACCGCCGCCGGATTCTCGAACGCGGAGGCCACCGAGACCACGAAGACCGTCGCGTAGAGCAGGCCGAGGCCAGCCGTCCCCCTCGCCGTCTCCTCCCACAGCAGGATCGAGCAGACGAGCGGCACGACCTCCGCCGCGAGCGCCACGCGCCGCCGATCGTACGCGTCCGCCACCGCGCCGCCCAGCAGCGTCAGGCCGAGCGCGGGCACGAACTGCACCAGGCCGATCAGGCCGAGGTGGAACGCCGAGCGCGAGATCGCGAAGACCTGCCAGGCGATCGCCGCGCGCAGCATCATCACCGCGGCGGCGGCGGCGAAGCGCGCCGCCAGGTAGGAGACGAAGCGGCGATCGGCGAGCCGTGCGCCGCGCGGGCTCACGCCGGCCTGCGCGCGAAGATCTGCACCAGCACCAGTCGCCCGGCGTCGACCTCGCGATCGTGGGCCTCGAGCCGGGCGCGCGCCGCATCGAGACCGTTTCGCTCGTCCGCCGGCGCCGCGCCGAGCGCCTCGGCGAGTCGCCGCCCGACGACTTCCGCCAGCGCCGGTTCGCTCTCGAGCGGCCCGCGCGCCTCCTCGACGCGCAGCTCGCGGAAGCCCGCCGCGCGCAGCTCCCCGAGATAGGCCCGCGCCGCCACGCCGGTCCCGGGGCCGGCCGCCCGAACGTCGTCCGCCCGTACCCACTCCTGCAGCGCGACGTGCCCGCCCGGCCGCACCACGCGAAACAGCTCGGCCCAGATGGGCCGGCGGTCGGCTTCGCCGTCGAGCGCCTCGACGCTCCACGCGTGGGTGAACGAGGCGTCCGCCGCGGGCAGCCGCTCGAGCGCGGCCACGGCCACGCCGACCGCGGCATCGAGGTACGCGCGGCGCACCAGCAGCCGGCTCGCCGCCGCCCGCTCCCGGTCGCGATCGACCGAGATCACGTGGCACCCGCGCCTGCGCGCCAGCCAGCGCGCGGGCCCGCCGATCCCGCCGGCGACGTCCAGCACGCGCTCGTAGAAGCGAAAGATGCCGAGCTCGGAGAGCCGCTCGAGCAGCCGGGCGCCGGCTCCCGGCGGATGATCGAGGCCGAAGAACGGGAAGTCGTGCGGCGCGGGGCTGCGCCGGGCGACCTCGTTGGTCACCGCGGCGAGCGCGGCGGCGAAGCGCCGCGGGGCCGAGACCGCGTACGGTCGGAGCTGCGCCACGGCGCGGCTAGACGATCGTTCCGAGGAGCGTGGCCATGATCCACCCGATCGCGCCGCACACCGGGAACGTCAAGATCCAAGCCGTCACCACGTCGCCCACCACCCCCCAGCGCACGGCCGACAGGCGTCGCGACGATCCCACCCCCATGATGGCGGTATTGATCGTGTGCGTCGTGCTGAGCGGGATGCCGAGGCGGGAGGCCAGCTCGATGCAGGCGCCCGCCGCCGTCTCCGCGGCGAAGCCGTGGTAGGGCTCGAGCTTGGCGACCTTCATCCCCATGGTGCGGATGATGCGCCAGCCGCCGACCGAGGTGCCGATTCCCATGGTGATCGAGCAGAGCAGCACAACGCCGAACGACGGCTGGAACTCGGGGATCACGCCGCCCAGCACGAGTGCGAGCGTGAACACGCCGATGAACTTCTGACCGTCGTTGCTGCCGTGGCTGAACGCCATGAACACCGCGGAGAAGACCTGCAGCCGACCGAAGACGTTGCGCACCCGCCCCGGGCTCCAGGCGCGGCACACCCAGAGGATCGCCCAGATCAGCACGAATCCGGCGAAGAAGCCGAGGAAGGTGGAGAACAGCAGCCCGGTCAGGACCTTCTGCCATCCGTCCCAGAGGAGCGCCGACGGGCCCGCGGCGGCGAGCGCCGCGCCCGACAGACCGGCGACCAGCGCGTGGCTCGTGCTGGTCGGCAGCCCGTAGTACCAGGTGAACACGTCCCAGACGACGATCGCCCCCATGGCCGCAGCCACGGTGGTCAGGTTGACCGATTGCGTGGCGACGATGCCCTTTCCGATCGTGGCCGCCACCGCCGTGCCGGAGAACGCGCCGATCGCGTTGAACACCGTCGCCATCAGCACCGCCACCCGCGGCGACAGGACGCGCGTCGACACCACCGTGGCGATCGCGTTGGAGGCGTCGTGCCAGCCGTTGACGAACTCCGCGGCCAACACCAGCACCAGCACCGAGAACAGCAGGACCGTCACCTCTCCCCCCGCTCCTTCCGACCTGCCCGTGCGGATCAAGCGTACTCGAGAGCCACGCCTTCGAGCACGTTGGCCACGTCCTCGCAGCGGTCCACGGCGTCCTCGAGGTAGTCGTAGATCTCCTTCCACGTGAGGACCTGGATGGCGTCCCGCTCCTCGCGGAAGAGACGGGCGACCGCCCTGCGGATCAGCTGGTCGCCCTCGTTCTCGAGGCGGTTGATCTCCATGCAGGTGCGCAGGATGGCGTTGCGGTCCTTCAAGTTGCGGAGCTGGGTCATCGCCTTCTCGACCTCGGCGACGGCGTTGATCAAAACCGCCGTCAGGTCCAGCGCATCGGGCTCGGCCGTGGTCAGCCGGTAGAGCCAGATCCGCTCGGCGGTCGAATCGACGAGATCGAGAATGTCGTCGAGGCGGGTGATCAAGCGATGGATGTCGGCGCGATCGATCGGCGTGAGAAACGTCTGGTGCAGCATCTCGATGGCGCGGTGAGTGATCTGGTCCCCTTCGTGCTCGATCGACTTGATGCGCGCCGCGTCCCGCTCGGTGTCTTGCGGGTCCTGGAGCAGGGCGTGCAGGCAGCGGGCCGCCTCGAGCGTCTTGGCCGCGTGGCGCTCGAAAAACTCGAAGAATTCGGTTCCGCTGCGCGGAAACAGGCTGCCCAGCATGCGCCTCCTCCTGGTTCGTCCGCAGGAATTCCCGGAGCCGCCGCCGGAGGCGGCGGGCACTCCCGCGCTCGTCTATCATTCCTCGCGCGGGGTGGCTACTGCGCCTCGCCCGAGAGGCGCTCGAGCGATCGCGTCAGCGCCTGGGTGCCGTCGGCGTCGTCACCGGCCGCGGCGAGCGCGGCGAACAGCGGCCCGGCAGCGCTCGAACGGCTCCGCCTCGCCTCCCACCATGATCGACAGCGTTCCCTGCACGGCCCCGCTCTCGCCTCCCGACACCGGAGCATGGAGGTACTCGACGTGCCGTGCGCGCAGGCGACGCGCGAACCCGCGGGTGGCCTGCGGCGAGATCGTGCTCATGTCGATCCTCCCTGCGCATTGACGGGAGATCGGGGCTCCACGATGCTGAGCCTCACCGTGGCCCGGCATCGCGGCCGCGCGCGTTGTTCTCCAACGGATATGACGCCTCAAGCCAAGCCCGAGCCTCCGCCGGTCGCCGCCCCGCGGGCCACGGCGCACCCTCGTTCGCGGGCCCGTGCGGGCGACCTGGGCCGCAGCGGCGTCCCCCGCTGGCTGCTCGCCATCGTCGTAGCACTGCCGCTGGCGCTGTTCTCGATCGACCTCGGCACGCCGTCGCTGTGGGATCCGGACGAAGGCCTGGCGGCCGAGGTGGCGCGCGAGATGCTGCTGACGCGGCAGTGGCTCACACCGCAGCTCAACTTCGCTCCCTACACGGAAAAGCCGCCGCTCTACTTCTGGGCGCTGGCGGCCGCGATGCGCGCGTTCGGCGTGAGGAACGAGGCCGCGATCCGCCTGCCCTCGGTGCTGCTGTCGATCGCCGGGGTGTGGCTGACGCTGTCCTGGGGATGGCGCCACCTGCGGCCCGTCGCCGGGACGTTCGCCGCGCTGGTGCTCGCCACCTCGGCCGGCTACGTCGCGATCGGCCGGCTCGGCATCGACGATGCGGCGGCCGGCGTGCTGCTGTCGATCGCCATGCTCGGCATGAGCGAGCCGCTGCTGTCGCGGCGCGCCGGCTTCCCGTGGCTGTTCTATCTGGCGCTCGGCGGCGCGATCTTGAGCTTTGGAGTCGCCGCCGTGCTGCTTCCCGCCGCGGTGGCGTTGCTGTTCGGGGCGCTGCTGCGCGAGCCGGGCCGCTGGCTCGACCTGCGTCCGTTCCGCGGGCTCGGCGTGCTCTGCGCGCTGGTCGCGCCCGTGCTCGGCCTGGCGGCGGCGCGCGACCCCGGCTACGTGCGTGCTCTGGTCTTCGAGCACAACTTGATCCGCTTCCTCGACCCGGCCTTCGACGACTCCCATTCGTACTCGATCGTCGCCTTTGCGGGCATCGTGCCGCTGCTGATGCTGCCGTGGGGCGTGTTCCTGCCCTGGTCGCTGCGTGACGCCGGTCGCAGCGGCGGCGAGCGATCGCGCGAGGCCCGGCTCTACCTGATCGCCTGGCTGGCGGGCGACCTGCTGTTCTTTGTCGCGTCGGCGGCCAACGTCGTCGCCTACGTGGTGATCGCTCTCACGCCGCTCGCCCTGCTCACGGGGCGAGCGATCGCGCGGTTCCTGCGCCGGCCTCGTGCCGCCAGCGTCTTCGGCGATCCGCTGCTGCTCGGATCCGGCCTGCTCTTCGTGGTCGTGCTGGCCATCCCCTTTCTCACCCGCCGCCTGCTGCAGAACGAGTACCCGACGTACGCGGACAAGCTGGTGTTCAGCTTTCTGCTGATCCCGCTCGCCGGGGTCGGGATCGGCGCAGTGGCGCGCCGCAACCGCATCGGCGCGCTCGGCGTGGTCGCCCTGTGCGGAGCGCTGACGCTGTCGGGCAGCTACCATTTCGGCAGCGCGACGGTCTCCGCCTACAACAGCATGGAGGCGCCGGCGGACATGATCGCCGAGCGGCTGCCGGCGAACGCGTCTATCGTCAGCTACGGCACCACCAGCCACACTCTGGCCTTCTACTCCGGCCGTCCGGTGCGGCTGCTCGCCTCGGCCGCCGACGCCGGGCCGCTGCTGAACGACTCGGCACCCGTCGCGCTGCTCACCAAGGAGCGCTTTCTGGCCGACGTCCGCGCCGAGCTGCGCCAGCCGCTGTACCTCTGGTGGATGGGCGACTCGAAGAAGGTGCTGCTCGCCAACCTGCCGCCGCCGCCAAAAGGGGACCGGCGGATCCTCCTGCCGGGTCAGCCGGGCGGTTCGTAGCGGCGCCCGGCTTGGAGCCGGGAGCAGGAGCCAGCCCGCCGCCATGCGGGGCCGTCCGAGCGACGCTCGCGAGGGAGAGCCGCGCCGGCGCCCGACTCACGCATCGTGGCTCGGGCCCGCGGCAGCGCCGGGCAGAACGACGCGCACGGTGGTACCGAGCCCGAGCGCGCTCTCGATGGCCAGCGAGCCGCCGTGCGCCTGAATGATGTGCTTGACGATCGCCAGGCCGAGGCCGGTGCCGCCGAGCTCGCGCGAGCGCGCGCGGTCCACCCGGTAGAAGCGCTCGGTCAAGCGCGGAACGTCCTTCCGCGGGATGCCGACGCCGTTGTCGCGCACGGCGATCTCCACCGCCAGCGGAACGCCGTCGCCGGCGGACCGCGCGACGACGCGCACCTCGCTGCCGGGGCCGCTGTACTTGATGCCGTTGTCGATCAAGTTGATCAGCACCTGCTCGAGCCGGTCGCGGTCGGCGAGCACCGGCGGCAGGCCCGGGGCGATTTCCACGCGCACGGCGACGCCGCGCTCCTCGGCCTTCTGCCGCAGCACCTCGACGCAGCCGCGCACCACCTCCTCGACCGCCAGCGGCCGTGCCCGCAGCTCGGTGCGCCCGAGCTCGAGATCGGAGAGCGTGAGCAGATCGTCGATCAGGCGCGTCAGGCGTTCGCAGTGCCGCAGGATCACGGCGACGAACTCGGCGGCGCGCCGGGGATCGCCGAGCGCCCCGCTCTGCAGCGTCTCGGCATAGCCGCGGATCGCCGTCAGCGGCGTGCGCAGCTCATGGGAGACGTTGGCCACGAACTCGGCGCGCATCGCCTCGAAGTGGCGAATGCGGGTCAGGTCGTGCAGCACGAGGATCGCGCCGAACGGCTCGGTCGGGCCCGCGCTCGTCACCGCGCTCGCCGACAACACGCGGTTGCGCTCGCGCCCCGGGAACGTGATCTCCCGCTGCAGCACCTGGCCCGGCTGGCGCAGCGCCTCCCCGACCAGCGCGATGACCTCCGACGCCCGACACACGAGCGACAGCTTGGCGCCGGCCGGTTCGCCGTCGATCGGCAGCTCGAGCTGCTCGATCGCCGAAGCGTTGCAGAGGACCATGCGGCCCTCGGCGTCGAGCACGACCACGCCGTCGGCCATGCTGCGCAGTACCGCCTCGAGCTTGCCGCGCTCGGCCTCGGTCGCCGCCAGCCGCGCGCGCATCTCGCGGCCGAGCTCGACGAGATGCCGCTCGAGCGCGCCGAGCTCGTCCTCCCGTGGCGGCTGCGCCGCTTCGGCGGCTCCGGCGAGCGCCGCTCGCGACAGCGCCTCGATGCGCTGGATTCTCGCGGCGATTCGCCGCGAGAACCCCAGCGCCGAGGCGCCGCCGAGCAGCAGCGCCGCGAGCAGGCCGTAGGTCAGCGTTCGCCGCACGATCGACCGCGCCGCTTCGAGGTCGCGCAGCGGTACGGCGACGCGCACGAACCGCAGCCCGTGCTCGCGGCGGTCCGCTACGGCGACGTAGAGCATGTCGAAGCCGAGCGTGCGGCTGAAGCGCGTCGCCACGCCCGCTCCGCGCTGCCGCGCCACCGCCACCTCCGGCCGCGACCCGTGGTTCTCGAGCGACGTCGAAGGCTCCTCGGACTCGCCGACCACCCGCCCGTCGTCGGCGACGACCGTGACGCGGCCGCCGATCTCGCGGGCGTGTACCGCGCAGAGCCGGTCGAGATCGGCGCCGGAGGCCCCCCATGGCAGCGCATCGGCGGCCAGTCGCGCCTCGCGCTCGAGGCGCTCGGTCAGCGACTGGACGTACAGCCGTTGGAAGGCGCGCGACCAGTAGAACGCGGCGACCAGAACGACCGCCGTCACCACCGCGAGGATGGGCAGCAGCAACTGGACGGAGAGCCGGCGCACGGCAGGCTACGATCGGGTCCCGGTCTTGCGCGACGGCCGATCGAGCGCATCGGGCTTGAACTTGTAGCCGAAGCCCCGGACCGTGAGGATCAGCTCGGGGCTCGCATCGTCGCGCTCGACCTGCAGCCGCAATCGGCGCACGTGGACGTCGACGGTGCGCGGCTCGACGTGCGTGTCGCTGCCCCAGACGAGGTCGAGGATGTCGCCGCGCGAGAACGCGCGCTCGGGGTTCTGCGTGAAGAAGCGCAGCAGCTCGAACTCCCGCAGCGACAGGTGCAGCGGCTTGCCGTCGAGGAACGCCTCGTAACCGTCGAGATCGATGCGCAGGCGCCCGCGCTCCCACACCTGGTGCGGCCGCTCGACTTCCGCGCCGTAGGCACGCCGCACCAGCGCCTTCACGCGCGCCAGCAGCTCGCGCGGGCTGAACGGCTTGGTCACGTAGTCGTCGGCGCCGATCTCCAGCCCGAGCACCTTGTCGACCTCGGTGGCGCGCGCGGTCAGCATCAGCACCGGCAGCTGGGCGGTGCGCTGCTCGGCACGCAGCACGCGGCAGACCTCGAGCCCGTTCATGCCCGGCAGCATGAGGTCGAGCACGATCAGGTGCGGCCGATGCTTGCGCGCCAGGGAAAGCGCCTGCTCGCCGTCGCCCGCCTCGAGCACCGTGAAGCCCTCCTGCTCGAGGTTGTAGCGGACGAGGTTGCGGATGTCCGCCTCGTCGTCGACGACCAGGATCTGTCGGCGGGTCCCGCTCACGCGAGCTCGGCGCCGCCCCGCGGCAGCGACGCCGCGTGCCGGATCATCTTGCCGTCGACCATGAACACCACCATCTCGGCGATGTTGGTCGCATGATCGGCGATCCGCTCGAGGTACTTGGAGACGAGCAGGATGCGCGTCGCCCGAGAGATCGTCTTCGGCTCCTCGACCATGAAGGAGAGCAGCTCCCGGTAGAGCTGGTGGGCGTAGCCGTCGACGACGTCGTCCTGCTCGATCACCCGGCGCGCCAGCGCGGTGTCGCGCCGCACGAGGGCGTCGAGGCTCGTGCGCACCATCTGCTGCGCCTCCTTCGCCATGTTCGGGACGTCGATGTAGGGCTTGAGCATCGGCTCGTCGTTCAGCTCGAGGGCCCGCTCGCAGATGTTCACCGCCATGTCGCCGATCCGCTCGAGATCGGTGTTGACCTTCAACGCCGTGGTCACGAAGCGCAGGTCGCCCGCTGCCGGCTGATGCAGCGCGATCACCTTCAAGCACTCCTCGTCGATCAGGATGTCGAGCCGGTTCACCTCGCGGTCGCGAGCGATCACCTCGCGGGCGAGCTCGGAGTCGCGCTCCACCAGAGACTCGATGGCGTGCGCGATCTGTCGCTCGACGAGCCCGCCCATGCGCAGCAGCAGCTCCTGCAGGCTCTGGAGCTCGTCCTCGAAGTGGCGATCGGTGTGCAGAGTCATGGCCTCTCCCTCAGCGCGGCACGGCCGCAACCGAACGGTGGTCGCGTACCGAGGCCTCGTATCTCACATCTTCGTGCAACACTGCGAAGTCGTGCCCTAGTAGCCTAGCGCGGCACGGCCGCAACCGAACGGTGGTCGCGTACCGAGGCCTCGTATCTCCTGTCTTCGTAGGAAGACGCGAAATCCTGCCCTCGTCGATGATCACCCGAAACGGCCGGTGATGTAGTCCTCGGTCTCGCGCTTGTCGCGCGCGGTGAAGATCTTCTCGGTCGAACCCACTTCGACGAGCTTGCCGAGGTAGAGGAACGCCGTCAGATCCGAGACCCGGGCCGCCTGCTGCATGTTGTGGGTCACGATCACGATAGTATATCGCTGCGAGAGCTCGTGGATCAAAGATTCCACCTTCGCGGTGGCGATCGGGTCGAGCGCGGAGCAGGGCTCGTCCATCAAGATGACCTCGGGCTCGACCGCGATCGCCCGCGCGATGCACAGGCGCTGCTGCTGTCCGCCGGAGAGCGCGAGCGCGCTGGCGCGCAAGCGGTCCGTGACCTCGTCCCACAGCGCCGCGCTCTTCAGGCTCTTCTCCACCGCGGCGTCGAGCGCGTTCTTGCGCCGCGCGCCGGCGATGCGCAGCCCGTAGGCGACGTTGTCGTATATCGACTTCGGGAACGGGTTCGACTTCTGGAAGACCATGCCGACCCGCTGGCGCAGGGCCACCACGTCGGTGCGCCGGTCGTAGATGTTGACGCCGTCGAGCAGGATCTCGCCCGTCACCCGCACGTCGTCGACCAGGTCGTTCATGCGGTTCAGGCAGCGCAGCAGCGTCGACTTGCCGCAGCCGGAGGGCCCGATGAAGGCGGTGACGCGTCGCTGCGGGATCGCCAAGTCGATGTCCTCGAGCGCGGCCTTCTCGCCGTAGCGCAGCCCGAGCCCGCGGATCTGGATCAGCGTGCGCGGCGCCGCGCCCGCCGCCGGAGTGCCGCGCACCGCTCCGCTGCTGTGCTGCTCGCTCGACTGACGAGCCGGCTTCACCTTGAAGTTCCAGCCTCGTTCGGTCACTGCTGTCTCCATCGCGGACCCTCTCGCCGCTCGCGCGCAAGCCTCGTTCAGACGGCGGACACCTGGAGGCGCCGGCGCAGCCGGTTGCGGAGCAGAATCGCCGTCAGGTTCAGGAACAGTACGATCGTCAGCAGCAAGACCGTGGTCATGTAGACCATCGGCCGCGCGACATCGACGTTCGGCGACTGGAAGCCGACGTCGTAGATGTGAAAGCCGAGATGCATGAACTTGCGCTCGAAATGGAAGAACGGGAAGAAGCCGTCGAGCGGCAGCGCGGGCGCCAGCTTGACGACGCCGGTGATCATCAACGGCGCAACCTCCCCCGCGGCGCGCGCCATCGCCAGGATGAGGCCGGTGAGGATCGACGGCAGCACCGCCGGCAGCACCACCCGCCAGGTGGTCTCGAACTTGGTCGCGGCCAGCGCCAGCGACGCCTCGCGCACCCCGCGCGGCACGGCGGCGAGCCCTTCCTCCGTGGCGACGATCACGACCGGGACCGTGAGCAGCGCCAGCGTCAGTGACGCCCAGAGGATGCCGCCTGTGCCGAACGTCGGCGTCGGCAGCGCCTCGGGGAAGAACCAGCGATCGACGGTTCCGCCGATCGTGTAGATGAAGAAGCCGACGCCGAAGACGCCGAACACGATCGAAGGAACGCCGGCGAGGTTGTTGACGGCGATGCGCACGGCGCTGACGAACGGCCCCTGCTTGGCGTACTCGCGCAGGTAGACCGCGGCGACGATGCCGAGCGGCGTGACCAGCACGCTCATGATCATCACCATCATCACGGTGCCGAAGATCGCCGGGAACACGCCGCCCTCGGTGTTCGACTCGCGCGGATCCGCGCTCACGAACTCCCACAGCTTCGTCGCGTAGAAGCCCGCCTTCGCGAACGCGCCCATGCGGTTCGGGCGGTAGGCGCGGACGATCTTGTCGAGCGGGATCTCGACCTCGCGCCCGCCCGCGATGGTCGCCACCAGCCGCTCGTTTTGGCCCTGGCGCAGCCGGGTCAGCCGCTCCACGCTCTGCTGATAGGCGGCCTGCAGCGAGGCGATCTCCCGGTGGGCCGCGTCGATCTCGGCGCCGTCGCGCGCGCCGCGGAGCTCGCGACCGCGCAACCGCAGGCGCAAGCGCTCCTGCGCGTGGTTGTTCGCGCCGATCTCGCCCTTCTCGATGGAGAAGATCTCCTCGTGCAGGCGAAGGGCCTCGGACAGGCGCCCCTCCAGCGCGGCCCACGCCTCCGCGGGTCCGGTCGCCACCGCCCGGTCGGCCTGGCGGAGCGCGGAGATCTCGCCATAGAAGTTTCCCCACTCCCGGCGCTCGAGAACGACGACGTCGGCCGGCCGCTCGCGACGGGCGATCCTCGCCTCGTCGATCCACAGGAAGTCCGAGCCCTCGACGTCGCGGTTGCCACGCTTCACCTGCAAGCGGTACTCGGCCGGCGTGCCGAGCGGAGCATCCGGGGCGGGGATCGCCTCCCGCTCGCTGACCTCGCCGACCACGACCGTCCCATCGTCGAGCACGAGCCGCTCGACGCCGCGCGGCCAGAAGAAGCCGAGACCGTTGACCAGCACGAGCGTCACCAAACCCGTGACCATCAGCAGGCTGAGCGCCAGCATCGCGCCGGTCAGCCACACGAACGGGTCGCCGCTCTTCCAGAAATCCTTCACAGCGCGCGGTACCTCTCGCGCAGCCGCAGCCGCACCAGCTCGGCGGCGGTGTTGACCGCGAACGTCATGACGAATAGCAAGAGCGCCGCGACGAACAGTACGCGGAACAGCGTCCCGCCCTGGGGAGCCTCGGGCAACTCGACCGCGATGTTCGCCGACAGCGCGCGGAAGCCGTTGAAGATCGACCAGCTCGTGACCGGCGTGTTGCCGGTCGCCATCAGCACGATCATGGTCTCGCCAACGGCGCGGCCGAAGCCGATCATGATCGCCGAGAAGATCCCCGGACTCGCGCTCGGCAGGACCACGCGCACGGCGGTCTGCCAGCGCGTCGCGCCGAGCGCGAGCGACCCCGCGGTCAGGTGCGGCGGCACGTTGGACAGCGAATCTTCGGCAATCGTGAAGATCACCGGCACGACCGCGAAGCCCATCGCCAGCCCGACGACGATCGAGTTGCGCTGATCGTAGGTGACGCCGAGTATCTCGCGAAGCCACACGCGGTAGTCGCCGCCGAGCAACGCTCGGTCGATCCAGTGGCCGCAAGCGAACGACAGCCACAGGCCGCCGATCACCACCGGGATCAACAAGAACACCTCGGTGCCGGGTGTCAGGCGCGAGCGCCAGCCTTCGGGCAGCGCGCGCCAGCCGCCGGCCGCCATCAACACGAGCGCGGAGGTGACGACCGGGGAAACGATGATGCCGGGCACGATGCGCTCGATCGTGGGGGCGAGCCACAGCCCCGCGAGGAAGCCGAGCACCACGCTCGGCAGGGCCGCCATGATCTCGACCGTCGGCTTGATCATCGCCTTCAGGCGCGGGTGCATGAACTGCGAAGCGTACAGCGCGCTCGCCAGAGCGATCGGCACCGCGACCAGTAGGGCATAGAACGTACCCTTGAGCGTTCCGAACAGCAGCGGCGTGAGCGAGAGCTTCGCCTCGAAGTCGTCGCTGCCTCCGGTCGACTGCCAGACGTACGCCGGCCGGTCGTAGCCCTCGTACCAGAGCTTGCCGAACAGCGCCCGCAGGCTGACTTCGGGATGCGGGCAATCGATGTCCCACTGGAGTAGGCGACCGCCCGCACCCACCGCCACCAGTCCGTCCGACTTCGGAGAGTAGGCGATCGCGGTCGCGGATTCGGTCGTCGAAGGGATGCGCAGCAGCGTTTCGCCGGTCGTCGCGTAGTCGAGGCGCAGCTCTCCGGCGCCATCGCCGGTCCAGAAGCCTTTGTGCCGGCGCGACGCCGAGAACGTGACCACGGCGGCATGGTGCGTGGGAAAGGCGTGAATCGGAACGAGCTCGGGTTCGCCTTCGGCACCGGGCAAGAGCTGCCAGGTGGCGACGCCGCCGGACTGATCGCCGACCACCAGCGTACGGTCGCCGATCAGGAAGCCGAGCACCGTGATCGTGGTCTTCGCCCCGCCCTTCGCCGGCGCGAGGCGCAGCTCTTTCGCCCTCAGAACGGCGTGCGCGAGCTCGCCGGTCGTCGTACCGATGTAGAGATGATCGCCGCGGCTGTCGATCGCCAGCGTGGAGACCTCGCCCGTGCTCGGCACGTCGAGGACTCTGCGGGTCTCCTCGCGCGTGGTCGCCCCGAGCAGTGACGTCTCCTCGGCAACGCGCACGACGAGCACTTGCTTCGGCGAAACCGTGGCCGCGGCTACCGAGCCGCCCTCGTGCGCCACGTACGCCAGGCGGCGAATCGGCTGCCCCACTGGATCCATCACCAGCGGATCGAGGGCGCGCACGTTGGCCTCGACTTGCCGGCCGCTCGCTTGCCGAGCGCCGCTGAAGGACACGCCGAGCGGCAACACGCGTCCGTCGGAGAGCCCGAGTGCGAGCGGCCGGTAGCCCGGGGCCGACACCGCCGTCACCTTCGCTTGACCGAGTGCGGGCAGCTCGAGCTTGCGGACGGGCGCACCACCGACCAGCGACACGACATGCACGCCGTTCTCGGCGACGACCACCGCCAGCGCGCGGTACTCGTCGGTGTCGATCGCCAGTACGTGCGCACCGAAGTTGGCGGCGACGGGGGGCAGCGGCTTCACCGCAGCGGGGCGCAGCAGCGGGTACACCTCGGCGACGATCACGAAGAGGATCGCCAGGATCGCGCCGATGATGATGACACCGCCGGCGGTCACGGCGTGGCGGGCCGCCACATCGAAGAACCGGCGGCGGGCGAAGCGGGTGGAAAAGACTTGGAGGGGCGGAGGCGGGAGACCCGGCTCCACCCCTTCCGTGACGGTTCCTGTGGAGATCGGCATCGGTAACCGTTCCGCCGCGGTCAGTTGATCTTCTTCAGATCCTCTTCCACGACCGCGAGCGGCAGCGGGAAGTAGCCGTCCTTCACGACCTCTTCCTGCCCTTCCTTGGACAACACCATCTTCATGAACTCGTGGGTCATCGGCTCGAGGGGCTTGCCGTCCGGCTTGTTGACGTAGACGTAGAGGAAGCGCGCGATCGGATACTTGCCCGAATAAGCGTTCTGCGCATTCGCCTCCACGCACGCCCCGCCCTGCTCCTTGGAGATCGGCACGGGGCGGACGCCCGGCGTCGCGTAACCGATGCCGCTGTAGCCGATGCCGAAGCGGTCGACGGTCACGCTCTGCACGACCGAAGCCGATCCGGGTTGCTCCTTCACCTCGTCCTTGTAGTCGCCGTTGCCGAGCACGTGCTCCTTGAAGAAGCCGTAGGTGCCGGAGGCGGAGTTACGGCCGTAGAGGCTGATCGGGCGATCTACCCAGTCGGCCTTGAGCCCGACCTGCCCCCACGTCTTGACGTCCTCCTTGTAACCGCCGCGGCGCGACTTCGAGAAGATCGCGTCCACTTGTTGCATGCTCAGGCACTCAATCGGATCGTCTTTGTTGACGAACACCGCGAGCGAATCGACGGCGACGCGGATCGCGGTCGGCTTGTAGCCGAACTTGTTCTCGAAACCGTCGATCTCGGTGTTCTTCATAGGGCGCGACATCGGACCGAGCTGAGCGGTGCCGGAGATCAGCGCCGGAGGGGCGGTGCTCGACCCCTTGCCTTCGACCTGGATCTTCACGTTGGGATAGAATTTGCCGAACTTCTCGCTCCAGAACGTCATCAGGTTGTTCAGCGTGTCGGAGCCGACGCTCGAGATGTTGCCTGAGATGCCACCCACGGCCTTGTAAGCTACGAGCTTCGGATCCACCTCCACGCTCGCCGCCGAGCTCCGCGCGGCCGATGCGAGGGCCAACCCGATCGCGACGAGCACGGCTTCCCCCCAGCGGTTCCACACCCGGTTGCCTCTCAGCATTCTTCGTTCTCCTTATGGCTATGAACTAACGCACGATTGTTACGAAACGATGACGACTCGGTGACGGTTCGAAGTGCGGCTAGTCAGAACTTGGCGGTCAGGTCGATTTGCCAGCGCTTCTCGAGCTCGGAGTCGCCGGCGATCTTTTCGACGAACCACGCCGTCGACACGAACTGCACGTTCTTCATCACGACGTAGCTGAGCTGGAGGATGTGCCCCTCGCGGTTGGTTCCGCGCGCGCGGGCAGGAGAGGCGCGCGGCGAGCGAGCCAGCGGCGGCCAACGATCTTTGCTTGACAGCCGGACTCTTTTTGCTAAGCGCTTGGGCGGGGGCGGAAGGCAGGTCGGCGGGCAGCTACGACCGAAGGTTCGGGAGAACCCCGATGAATGGCGCACACGACCTCGGCGGAATGCAGGGTCTGGGGCGAGTCGAGCGGGAAGACGGCGAGCCCGTCTTCCATGCGCCGTGGGAGAAGACCGTCTTCGGTCTGCTGTTCGGCACCGTGGGCAGCGGGCTCGTCAACCTCGACGAGTTCCGCCACGGTATCGAGCGGATGAACCCGGTGCACTACCTAGCCTCCCGGTACTACGAGCACTGGCTCTGCACCATCGAACGAAACCTGCTCGAGAAGGGGATCATCGGCGAGGCGGACCTCGAGGCGCGGATCCGCCGGTTCCGCGGCCGGCCGGGGGCACGACCCAAGCGAACCAAGAATCCGCAGCTGGCGGAACGCATGCTCGGGCTAATCCGCAGCGGCGGCTCGACGCGCATGCCGGTCGATCGGCCGCCGCGCTTCAAGGTCGGCGACCGGGTCCTGACGCGCAACATCCACCCGACCGGCCACACTCGCTTGCCGCGCTACGCTCGCGCCAAGCACGGCCAGATCGCGCGCGTGTATGATGCGTTCGTCTTCCCGGATACCAGCGCGCATCAGCGCGGTCCGAATCCGCAGCACGTCTACTCGGTGCGCTTCGACGGCCGCGAGCTGTGGGGCCGCGAGGCCGCGCCCAACGCGTCGGTATACGTCGATCTGTGGGAGGATTATCTCGAGGCCGTATGATGAAGAAGCGCCGGCCGGCCGAAGCGAAATCGAAGCCCAGGGCGCGGAAATCGAGGCCGCGGGCCCGCCGGAGCATCGGCGCGCGCTACCGCGGCAGTCCGTTGCCGATCGGCGAGCAGTACCCCTTGCCGGAGTCGGAACTGGCCGCCCGGGCCCGGGCGATCGAGTCGCTCCTCGCGGAGAAGGGCCTGGTCAGCAGCGACATGATCGATCAGGTCATCAACGCCTACGAGCACGACATCGGCCCGATGCTGGGCGCCAAGGTCGTAGCGCGCGCGTGGATCGACCCCGCCTTCAAGCGGCGCCTGCTCGAGAACGCCACCGCCGCGTGCGCCGAGCTGGGGATCGGCGGCATGCAGGGAGAGCACATGATCTGCGTCGAGAACACGCCGCAGGTCCATAACGTCGTGTGCTGCACGCTCTGCTCGTGCTACCCGTGGCCGGTTCTGGGCCTGCCCCCGACCTGGTACAAGCATCCCCAGTACCGCGCCCGGCTGGTGGCCGATCCGCGCGCGCTGCTGCGCGACGACTTCGGCCTGGCGATCCCGGACGACGTCGAGGTGCGAGTCTGGGACAGCAGCTCGGAGATTCGCTACTGGGTGCTGCCGCAGCGGCCGGCCGACACCGAGCACCTGTCCGAACGACAGCTCGCCGCGCTGGTCTCGCGCGACTCGATGATCGGCGTCGACAGGACGCGGGGAGCGCAAGCGCGCCCGGGCGGGAGCCGATGATGCCGCCCATCGAGGATCGCCCCGTGGACCGTCGAGTCGCCGACGTGCTGCCGCGCCGCAGCGGCGAGCCGCTCTTCCGCGCCGAATGGGAGCGGCGGGCGTTCGGCGCGGCGATCGTGCTCGTCGAGAAGGGCCTCGTCCCGTTCGACGACCTGCGATGGCGCGTGACCGCCGCCATCACCACCTGGGAGCGCGCCAACCTGGGGCACGAGGAATCGTTCAATTTCTTCGAGCGATGGCTTCTCGCCCTGGAGCGGTTGCTCATCGACCGGGGGGTCGTCTCGCGCGAAGAGCTGAACGCGCGGGCCGCAGAGCGTCGCTGAGCCGGCCCTCGCGTGCCGACCGGCGGAACGAGTCTCGCCATCGACACCGTGATCGACAAGACGGAGCAGCCGGAAGGGATCGTCCAGTTCTTCCAGCACGCGCATCACCGCATCGAGGGATGGCTGATGGAGTTTCAGGAGGCCCTCGATGACAGCCGTGTGGACGCGCCGCTGATCGAGCGGGCGGCCGAGACGCTCCGCCTGCACATGTACGCCGAGGAAGAGATCGTCTTTCCCAGCATGCAGCAGGGGCTGCGGTCGGCGATCGCCGATTTACAGAGGCAGCACGGGCGCCTCAGCGATCTGATGGCCGAGCTGCTCGGGCTCGTGCGCGACGGCGCGGACGTGTCGCGGGTGCGCCGGTCCTTCTCGCTTCTCAACAACGCCCTCGCCGCCCATTGCGCCGCCGAGGACCTCGGCATCTACCCGGATCTCCTGTCGACGCTCGGCCCGGCGGCGGCGCGGGCGCTCCTGCGCGCGGCCGATCAGGCCGAGCTTCCGTCCGGATGGATCTGTGAAGCGCGCCGGGCGACGCCGCGCCCCCGGCGGATCGCGCGCCGCTCCGCGACGGCCGAGAAACTGCGGCACCGGCGATCGGTCGGGCGCCCTCGACCGCCCTCCTGACCGGCTCGGCCGCCTCGACCGCTCGAGCCGCTCGCCCGCCGCAGCGGTGAACGCTCAGCCGCCCACGGCCTTTCGGCGCTTGGGCACCGGCGGCGTCGTGTTGGTGAAGACGGCGCAAAGCTCCTCGTCGCTCATGCGGTAGAGCTTCTCGCCGCGCTCGCGCCACTCGGGCGGAAACACGAACTCGATGTTGGGCCTGGCGCGCGGGTCGGGCTGCGGCACCTGGCCCGCCTTCGAGGCGAAGCCCGGTGGATCGCGGTAGCGGGCGATGTCGGCGGCGGTCATCCCGCAGTGAGCGACCACTTCCGGGTCGATCCACTCATCGGTGTCGAGGCCCGTCCAGGTCGAGAACTCGAGCATGATCCCCTCGGGCGCCGCGAGGTAGATCGACTTGCAGAAGCCGTGATCGGCCGGGCCCATGACCCAGTGGCCATGCGCGCGGATGCGGTCGCGCATCGCCATCAGGTCCGCCTCCGAGTCGACGTTCAGCGCGAGGTGCTGCATCACGCCCGGGGCGACGTTGCCGGCGATGAAACCGGCGTGCGAGACGCCGAGGTGAGGCTCGATGTCCTTCATCTCCGGCGCCTGGACGAAGGCGATGGTCGTGGTTTCGCCCATCTTCACGAACGCGTGCACGGTGTTCTCGACGCCGTGCATCCAGTAGAGCGCGACCAGCTCCATGCCGACGACCTCGGTGAAGAAGTCGAGCTGCGCCTTGACGTCGCGCGTGGCGAGGGCCAGGTGATGAACGCCATTGGGAAGACTACCCATGAGGCACCTCCTGCGGCGAATGCGTGACGCCGAAACTGTTGCGCCGCGCCGTCAGCCGAGTCAAGGCGCTCGAGACTCGGACGCTCCGAGACTCGGGCGTCGCCCGAAGTCTCGGGCTTCGCCCTTTCCCGTGCCGACCTTCCCTCTCGACCTTCGCCCTTGACAGGCGCGCAGGCCTCCGGTCCGATGGGCGTCTGGGGCGTTTTCCTTGGGAACTTCACGCGGTGGAGATTCCGCGAGACGAACCGGCGGAGAGGTCATGGAGCGCAGCGCCACGGCGCAGGTCCCGGAGCTCAAGGCAGCGCGTCCTCGCGAAGAGCCGGCGGAGCCCGGCCCGCTGCTCAATCGCGAGCTTTCACTGCTGGCCTTCAACCGGCGGGTCCTGGAGCAGTCGAAGGACGTCAGCACGCCGCCGCTCGAGCGCCTGCGATTCCTGACGATCGCCAGCTCGAATCTCGACGAGTTCTTCGAGATCCGCGTGGCCGGCTTGAAGCAGCAGATCGCCGCCGGCGTCAGCAAGCCGGGCCCCGACGGGCTCACGGCGCAGGCCGCGTTCGGGCGGGTGGTCGCCGCCGCGCACGATCTCGTGCAGGAGCAGTACCACGTCTTGAACGACCTCCTGCTGCCGGCGCTGGAGGCCGAGCGAATCCGCATCCTGCGCCGCAGCCTGTGGAGCGATGCGCAGCGTCGCTGGGTGAAGTCCCATTTCCTGCGCGAAGCGCTGCCCGTGCTCACGCCGATCGGGCTCGACCCCTCGCACCCCTTTCCGCGCATCCTCAACAAGAGCCTCAATTTCATCGTCACCCTCGAAGGACGCGACGCCTTCGGGCGCACCGGCGGGCGCGCCGTGGTGCAAGCGCCGCGCGTGCTGCCGCGCTTGATCCGCCTCCCTCCGGGCGTCGCCGACGGCCCCGACGACTTCATCCTGCTCTCCTCGATCATCCACGCCCACGTCGGCGAGCTCTTCCCGGGAATGAAGGTGCGCAACTGCAATCAGTTCCGCGTTACGCGCAACAGCGACCTGTGGGTCGACGAGGAGGAGACCGAGGACCTGCTCGACGCGCTCCAGGGCGAGCTGTTCCGCCGCAACTACGGCGACGAGGTTCGCCTCGAAGTGACGACGAACTCCTCCGAGGAGGTCAACGAGTTCCTGCTCGAGCAGTTCGGGCTCGGCCGCGACGACCTCTACGCGGTCGACGGACCGGTCAACTTGAACCGCCTGTCGCGCCTCCACGAGCTGGTCGATCGTCCCGATCTCAAGTACCCCGCGTTCCTGCCGAGCGTGCCGCGCCGCTTGCGCGGCGAGGTCGATCTGTTCGAGGCGATCCGCGAGCGCGACCTGCTGCTGCACCATCCCTACGAGAGCTTCTCGCCCGTGGTCGACTTCGTGCGCCGGGCGGCGCGAGATCCGAACGTGCTCGCCATCAAGCAGACGCTGTACCGCACCGGGAAGCAGAGCCCGCTGGCCGAGGCGCTGCTCGATGCGGCCCGCGCCGGCAAGGAAGTCACCGCCGTGGTCGAGCTGCGTGCCCGTTTCGACGAGGCCGAGAACATCGATCTAGCCACCAAGCTCCAGGAGCTCGGCGCCAAGGTCGTGTACGGCATCGTCGGCTACAAGACGCACGCCAAGATGCTGCTGGTGGTGCGCCGCGAGGGGGACGTGCTGCGGCGATACGTGCACGTCGGCACGGGCAACTACCACATCGGCACCACCCGCCAGTACACCGACTTCGGCCTGCTGACCTGCAACGAGGCGGTCGGCGACGACGTGCACAACGTCTTCCAGCAGCTCACGGGCCTCGGCAAAGCGACCGGGCTGAAGAAGCTCGTGCAGTCTCCGTTCGGGCTGCATCAGATGCTGCTCGATCGGATCGCGGCCGAGACCGCGGCGGCGCGCTCGGGCAAGTCCGCCCGCATCGCCGCCAAGATGAACGCGCTCGTCGACCCGGCGATCATCCAGGCGCTGTACACGGCCTCGCGCGCGGGCGTGGGCATCGATCTCGTCGTGCGCGGCATGTGCTGCCTGCAGCCCGGCGTGCCCGGCCTCTCCGAGAACATCCGCGTGCGCTCGATCGTCGGCCGGTTCCTCGAGCACAGCCGAGTCTTCTACTTCTTCGCCGATGGCGCTCACCTCACGTACTGCGCGAGCGCGGATTGGATGCCGAGAAACTTCTTCGGGCGGGTCGAGATCTGCTTTCCGATCGAGGAGGCGAAGCTGCGCGAGCGCGTGGTCGAGGAAGGCCTGATGACCTATCTGGAAGACGACTCGCAGGCCTGGGAGCTGCAATCGGACGGCAGCTACCGCCGGCTCGAGCCCGCCGGCCCCGTCCCCAAGCGCGCCCAGGAGATCCTGCTCGCTCGCCTGGCGAACGCGCCGGCATGAGCCGCGGACGCCCGCGTCCCGGCCCCCCGAATCGACGGCGGCGGCGCACGCCACGCCCGGGAAGCGGCGACGACCGCGGGAGAAGAACTTGACGCACGCCAAGGCTAGGAAGGAGGGAGCCGCCTCGGCGCAGGTCGCGCTCGCGCCGCTCGCCGAGCCCCCGGACGTCCCGGCGGTCCTGTCGCACGTGGTGGCGCGCCAGCTCGACGCCTTCTCGACGATCCTTCCCCGCGTGCTGACCGGAGACGACCCCGACGACGTGCACGATCTGCGCGTTTGCACCCGCCGCCTGCAGGAGACACTCGCCGTGCTGTCGTCGCCGTCGCCGTCGAGGGCCGCGGAGCGCGAGCGCCGGACGCTGCGGCGCGTGCGGCGCGCGCTCGGATCGTGGCGCAACCTCGACGTCGTGCTCGCCAAGGTCGGCGACCGCCGCCGCGCGACGCGCAGCGCCGTCAAGCGCGCCGGCTGGGGGCTGGTCCGCGACACCCTGGCGAAGCGGCGCGTCGACGAGACCCTGCGGGCGCGCAAGCGCCTGGTGCGCGAAAGCCTCGGTGACTTTCCGGCGGAGGTCTCCGCACTCGGCGCACGGCTGCTCGGCGATTCCTCGCCGAGCGCCGCCTGGCAGGCGGTCCGCGAGCGCGTCGAGGACGCGTGGAACGCGTGGAACGACGCCCTGTCGCGCGCCAGCGAGACCCCCGGCTTGGACACCGTGCACGCGCTGCGCATCGCCACCAAGCGCCTGCGCTACCGCGTGGAGCTGGCGCGCGAGCTCGATCCGCAAGGCGCCGAGCCGGTACTGGAATGGACGCGCCGCCTCCAGAAGGATCTCGGAGACTGGCACGACCGCCAGGTGTTCCGGCAGCTCGTCGCCGAATCGCTCGCCCGGCCGCAGGTGCTGCTCGACCACCTGCCGATGGCCCGTGCCGTGCTCGACGAGCTCGAGGGCGGGCGCCGTCCGGCGCCACCCGACGACTCCGCCCCGCTCGCCCGCATCGCCGCCGAGGAAGGGCGCGCGGCGTTCGAGACGTGGCTGGCGCGCGCCCGCGAGCGGATCTGACCGCGGCGTCGCCCGCCCCCCCCACCACGGCGGCGCATCGCCGCGCGGCGATCTGGCGTTCTCCGTGCCGAGAGGCAATATGGACCGGCCGCCTCCCGCACCATGAAGATCGCCGCCATCGACATCGGGTCCAACTCCATCCACGTGGTCGTGGCGCGCGTCAGCCGCAACGGTTTCCGGATCGTCGACCGCGCCAAGGAGATGGTCGGCCTCGGCCGCTCCACGCTGACCACCGGCCGTCTCTCGCCGGCGGCGATCGACACCGGCTTCCGCACGCTCGATACCTTCCAGCGGCTGGCCGAGAAGCACCATGCGGATCCAATCCTGGCCGTCGCCACCAGCGCCGTGCGCGAGGCGCGCAACGGCGGCGAGTTCGCCCTGCGCGTGTGGGAGCGCCTCGGCCTGCACATCGACGTGATCACCGGCGCGGAGGAGGCGCGGCTGATCTTCCTCGCCGCGGCCCATGCGCTCGACTTTCACCGCCAGCGCGCGCTCGTCGTCGACGTCGGCGGCGGCAGCGTCGAGATCATCGCCGGCGAGGGCCGCCGCGTGCGCTGGAGCGAGAGCCTGAAGCTCGGCGTCGTGCGGCTGACCGAGCGATTCCTCAAGTCGGACCCGCCGCTGCCGCGCGAGGTGGCCGCGCTGCGCGCGCACGCGGGCCGCATGCTGGCGCCGGTCTTCCGGCGCGTGCGCCGCCTGCGTCCGACCCTGATCGCCGGCACCTCCGGAACGCTCCTCAACTTGACGGCGATGGCGGCGGCGCTCGAGCTCGGCAAACCGCCGGCGCGCGTGCACAACCGGGTGCTGCGCTGGCGCGGCCTCGAGGCCGTGCGGCGATGCGTGCTCGGCAGCTCGGCCGAGCAGCGCGCCCGGCTGCGCGGCCTGGACCGCCGCCGCGTCGACCTGATCGCCGCCGGCGCGGTGCTCGCCGAGACGCTGCTGCGCGGCTTCCAGGCGACGACGATGCGCGCCTGCGACTGGGCGCTGCGCGAAGGCATCCTGCTCGATTTCATCGCCCGGCACCCCGAGGAGGTCGCCGCCGTGGATCGCATTCCCGACCTGCGCCGGCGCAGCGTCCTCCACCTGGCCGACCGCCTGCGCTCCGACGACGCGCATGGCCGCCACGTCGCCGGGCTGGCGCTCAAGCTCTTCGACGCGACCCGCCGCATGCACCGGCTCGGCGCCTCCGAGCGCGAGCTGCTCGAGTTCGCCGCCCGGCTGCACGACGTCGGCCTCTACGTCAATCACAGCAAGCATCACCGCCATTCCCAGTACCTGATCCGCAACGGCGAGCTGCGCGGATTCACGCCGGAGGAGATCGCAGTGATCGCCGCCATCGCGCGCTTCCACAAGGGCGCGCCGCCCCGTCCGTCCCACGAGGATCTCGCCGAGCTGTCCCCCGAGGCGCGCCGCCTGGTGATCCAGCTGACGGCGATCGTGCGCGTGGCGGACAGCTTCGACCGCAGCCATCACGGCGTGGTCCGCGACCTGCGGGTGGCGCGTCGCGACGGCACGCTGCGCATCCGGCTCGACACCGCGGGGCGCGATGCGGCGCTCGAGCTGTGGGGCGCCGAGCGCAAGTCCGACCTCTGGGAGAGGTGCTTCGGCGTCGACCTGCAGTTCGACATCGAGGGCGCGAAGCGGCCGAATGCGCGACGGTGAGGAGGAACGCCCCGCGCGCCGCGGCTCGACGACGACTCCGCGGCAGACCTACGGTGAGTCCCTCGACGCGGCGGCTCCGCGCGGCCGGCGCGGCGGGCCGATCCCAGCCCAGCGCAGCGCCCGCACCAGCTTGGAGCCGAGCGCGGGCCGCAGGTCGTAGTCGCGGCGAAGCGCCTGCACCAGGCGCTCGAGATCCCGTTCGCCGCCACCGAGCAGCTCGACTTCCACCTCGTGGGAGCGCCGGCTGGTCCGCCGGTCGCCCGCGGTGCCGGGAGCGAAAAATCGCACCTCGTCGAGGTCGATCTCGCCGAGCGGCGCCGTCCCGGGGCCGCGCAGCGCGAGCAGCGCGCGGCGGCGGATGCGGGTGCCGACCAGCGGCCACAGCGGCCGGTCCGCCGTCCACGGCGCCAGCCGCGCCCGCAGCGCGAGGCGCCGCGGGACGAACGGCAGCTCGGGCATTCGCCGCTGCCGCCAGGTGAGCTCCGGCCGGCGATGCACGACGCCGGCGATCTCGCCGGGCAGTTTGATCGTCAGCTCCACGCCGTCGGGCGCTCGGCGGATGCGAAACGCGATGCCAGCGCGCAGCAGGTCGTGGCGGCGGGTGTCGAGATAGAGGGTCTCGAGGTCGCGCGCGCCGACCGGCCGCAGCGCGTAGCCGGCCAGCCGCCGCCGGCCGGCGATCGCGTCGAGGATCGCGCCGCGCGGCGCGCGGAGCTTGGCTTCGATCTCCATCGCCGTTATGCCTGTTTCCTATCATGATGCTCTATCTGGTGCGCCACGCCGTCGCCGAAGAGTCGTCCTCCAGCGGACGGGACGCCGACCGTGCGCTCACCGCCGACGGCAAGGCCAAGATGCGGCGCGCCGCCGCCGGCCTGGCCGCACTGGAGGTCCGGATCGACCGCATCCTCACCAGCCCGTACCGCCGCGCCGTGGAGACCGCGGAGATCCTCGCCTCCGTGCTCGGCGGGGTCGAGACGCGGGTCCTCCCCGAGCTCGCCGCGGGGGCCGATCCATCGGCCGTCCTCGCCTCGCTGCGCGCGCATCGCCAGATCGACGCTCTGGCACTGGTCGGCCATCAGCCGGATCTCGGCTACCTCGCCTCGCTGGTGATGACCGGCGCCGCCGACGCCTGTCCGCTGCCGTTCAAGAAGGGCGCCGTCGCCTGCCTCGAGGTCGCCGTGCCCCGCGGCGCGCTGCGCGGCGAGCTGTCCTGGTTCCTGACCCCGAAGCAGCTCCGGGTGGCGGGCGGCGCCGAGTAGCCGATCAGCCTTCGGTCGCCCGGCTCGCCGCCTCGAGCAGGCTGCGGATCATGCGAAACGTGAGGCCCCAGATCGTCCGCTCTCCGTAGACGTAGGCGGGCAGCCGCATCGGCTGGCCGTCGATCCGGTGCTCGACGAGCGACTCGTTCTCGGGAGCGGCGAGAAACGACAGCGGCACCCACAGCACGCTCTGCACCTCGTGGTTCGGCCGCGGCTCCACCGGCTGCTCGAGGGCGAACACGAACGGGCTGATCACCAGCGGCAGGTGCCGGCCGCGAGCGACGCCCTGGATCTCGTCGAGCGCGGCGATCAGGCGGCCCTCGCGGCCGAGATCGATGCCCACCTCCTCGTCGACTTCACGCAGCACCGTGCCGAGCACGTCCGGATCCTCGGGGTCCATGCGCCCGCCGGGGAAGCCCATGTGCCCCGACCAGGGATCGCCGTCGACCTCGGCGCGGTGGATGAAGAAGAGATGCAGGTCGTCGGGCCGCGGATCGAGGATCATGCCGACGGCCGCGCGCGTCGGGAAGCCGTCGAGCGCGACGCGTTGCGGCCGATGCCGGCGCAGCGCCCGCTCCAGCGACTCGAGCTTGCGGCGAGAGCGCTCCACGGCGAGATTTTGCCACTCGCGCGGTGCGGATACTACCCGGCGGGGCAGAGCCGCGCGGCGGCCGCGGCGACCGCCTCGCGCAGCCCCTCGTAGTCCCGGGTGACCGGGAACGCGGGAAACTCGCGAACCACGTTGTCCGGCGGCCGGAACAGGATGCCTGCGTCCGCCGCCGCCAGCATCGCCGTGTCGTTGTAGGAGTCGCCGACGGCGACGACCCGAAACTCGAGCGCGTGCAGCGCCTCGACCGCCTTGCGCTTGCCGTCCGGCTGCCGCAGCCGGTAACCGGCGATCCGGCCCCGCGCATCGATCTCGAGCGTGTTGCAGAACAGGGTCGGCCAGCCGAGCTTGCGCATCAGCGGCTTGGAAAACTGGTCGAAGGTGTCCGAGAGGACGACGACCTGAAAGCGCTCGCGCAGCCAGTCGAGAAACCCCCGCGCGTCGGGGAGCGGCTCCATCGTGCCGATCACCCGCTGGATGTCGACGAGCCCGAGGGCATGTCGGTCGAGGATCTCGATGCGCTGGCGCATCAGCTTGTCGTAGTCGGGCTCGTCGCGGGTGGTGCGGCGAAGCTCGCCGATGCCGGTGCGCTCGGCGACGTTGATCCAAATCTCCGGAACGAGCACGCCCTCGAGGTCGAGACAGGCGACGAGCATGGGCGCGAACCTATGCGGGCCGCCGCGGGAGCGCAAACCGAGCGGGCCGCTCACGCCGATCGCGTCTCGCTCAGCTCGAGCGCCTTGGCGTACTTGAGGAAGACGTAGAACCCGGCGGTGGCCGCCACGAACAAGCCCGGCCACCCCTCGAGCACGCCGCGGTCGATGACCAGCGAGCGGAAGAACCGCCACGCCGGTCCGACCAGCAGCCGTCGCCTCTTCACGGCCCCGCGCTTCAGTGTCTCGACCGCGGAGATGTCGGTCAGGCGATTGACGGTCAGCAGGTGCTGCGAGACGTCGGCATAGGTGAAATGGAGGAGGCTGCCGGAGAGCCGGCGCGTCCGGCCGCGCACCAGCACCTTCTCGTGAGGGTTCACGCCTCCCCACGTAGCCTTACGGCGGCGAAACAGGCGCAGGCGGTAGTCCGGGTACCAGCCGCCGCGGTACCACCACCGGCCCAGGTAGTGCACCAGCCGCGGCACGTAGAAGCCGTCGACGCCCGGCGCGCCGTCGGCCAGCTCGCGCTGGATCTCGGCGTGCAACTCCGGCGATACACGCTCGTCGGCGTCGAGGTTGAGGACCCATTCGAGCCGTGCCTGGTCGAGCGCGAACTGCTTCTGCTCGCGGTAGCCCGGCCAGTCGCGGACGAAGATGCGGTCGGTGAACTCGCGTACGATCTCCCGGGTGCGATCCGTCGAGCGAGCATCGACCACGACGACCTCGTCGCACCAGGAAACGCTCTCCAGGCAGGCGCGGATGTTGTCCTCCTCGTTCAGACAGACGACGATCGCGGAAATCTGGGGCCGCGTGCGTTCCATTGGCCGGCGCGTCGACTGTCCGCCGCGCCCCGGGGGCTGTCAACCGCCAGGCCGCCGTCGTGCCGGGCCGCCGTCGCCGGGCCGCCGCAATCGCCGACCGAGCCTACCCGAGCCCCGCCGGGCGGTTCCCTTGGCGGGCCAGTTGAGGCAAGGTGGAGCGGCGAACGTGCGCTAGGAGGTGCCCGATGTTGAATGCCGGCGACACCGCGCCATCCTTCCGTCTGACCAGTCACGAGGGCAAGACCGTGGCGCTCGACGACCTGCGCGGCAAGAAGGTCCTGCTGTGGTTCTATCCGAAGGCCGACACCCCGGGTTGAACGATCGAGGGCAAAGGGCTCCGGGATCGAGCCCGAGAGTTCGCGCAGAAGAACATCGTAATTCTCGGCGCGAGCTTCGACGACGTGACGGCCAACGCGGCCTTCGCTGCGAAGTTCTCCTTTCCCTTCCCGCTCCTCTGCGATACCGACCGCCGGCTCGGCCTGGCCTACGGTGCTTGTGACGACGCCGCCGCCGGCTACGCCAAGCGCATCTCCTACCTGATCGACGAGCAGGGAAGGATCCTCAAGGCTTACGCCAAGGTCCAGCCCGCGGACCATCCCGACGAGGTGTTGCGGCACGCGGGCTGAGCTACCGAGCCGCAATACGCCGGCGGCACCGGGCGTTTTCTCACGCTCGCTCCCATCACCCGCGACCGGGCGACACCTGCAACGGGCCGGGCGCGCCGGGCCGCGTTGACGCTCCCGGAAGAAACCGCTTTAAGTACCGATCCGATGCCTCGACAGCTGCGGGCGGCCTGGCAGGCCTGGAAGCGGATCGCCCAGAGGATCGCCCACTTCCAGTCGCAGGTTCTGTTCGGCCTGCTGTACTTCGTGGTGGTCGCGCCGTTCGCGATCGGCCTCAAGCTGTTCTCCGATCCGCTGCGCATCAAGCACAAGTCTGCGCCTAGCTGGTGGCGCGAGCACCCCCGCCAGACGCTCACGCTGGAGGACGCGCATCGGCAGTCCTGACGCCGCCGTGCGCGTCTCACCGGCCTCCCTCGGCCGGGCGCCCCGGTCGCTCGTGCAACCGTGAAGATCCTCGGGATTTCTTGCTTTTATCACGACGCCGCCGCCGCTCTGGTGGACGACGGCCGGCTCGTCGCCGCGGCCGAGGAGGAGCGCTTCTCCCGCAAGAAGCACGACGCCGGCTTTCCCGCCGCGGCCATCGAGTACTGTCTCGAAGCCGGCGGAATCTCCGCCCGGGGCCTCGACCACGTGGTCTTCTACGAGAAGCCGCTCGTCAAGTTCGAGCGCATCCTGCTGAGCGCCATGCAGAGCTATCCGCGCTCCTGGCGATCGTTCACCGACTCGATGATCGCCTGGATGGGCGACAAGCTGTGGGTGCGCGATCACATCCGCGAGCGACTCGGCATCGACCGCTCGAAGCTGCTGTTCGTCGATCATCACGGCTCGCATGCCGCCAGCGCGTTCTATCCCTCGCGCTTCGACAAGGCGGCGATCCTCACCGTCGACGGCGTCGGCGAGTGGACGACGGCGAGCTTCGGCGTCGGCGACGGCGAGAAGGTCCGCCTCTTGCGCGAGATTCGCTTCCCGCACTCGCTCGGGCTCCTCTACAGCGTGTTCACCGCGTTCCTCGGCTTCGAGGTGAACGAGGGCGAGTACAAGGTGATGGGCATGGCTCCCTACGGCCAGCCACGCTACGTCGACAAGGTGTGGAAACTGATCGAGCTGTCCTCCGACGGCTCGTTCGGCCTCGACATGGACTACTTCGCATACCACTACTCGCGCGACACCGCCTACAGCCAGAAGTTCCTCTCGCTCTTCGGCCCGCCGCGCCGGCCGGGTCTCAACTTCTTCACCACGAGCTCCGGCTATCCCAGCTATTTCGGCCCGAAGCCGGGGAACTTCGCGGAGCTGGTGCGCGCCAACGAGCACTATGCCGACGTCGCCGCCAGCATCCAGAAGGTGACCGAAGAAGTGCTGCTGGCGATGGTGCGCGCGATCCACAGGGAGACGGGCCTCGCGCGGCTCTGCCTCGCCGGCGGCGTGGCCTTGAACAGCGTGGCCAACGGCCGGATCGTGCGCGAGACGCCGATCGAGGAGCTCTACGTGCAGCCGGCGGCGGGGGACAGCGGCGGCGCGATCGGAGCCGCCCTGTACGCCTACCACGCGCTGCTCGGCAAGCCCCGCACCGGCCGCTCGATGGATCACGCCTACTGGGGCAAGGAATACGGCGACGGCGACGTGCGCGCCGCGCTCGAGCGCCGCGGGCTGCGCTACCACCACTTCGACGACGAGGCGAGGCTGCTCGACGCGACGGTCGGCGACCTCGCCTCCGGCAAGGTGATCGGCTGGTACCAGGGGCGCTTCGAGTGGGGCCCGCGCGCGCTCGGCAACCGCTCGATCCTCGGTGACCCGCGCCGCGCCGAGATGAAGGACATCGTCAACACCAAGATCAAGTTCCGCGAACCCTATCGGCCGTTCGCCCCGTCGGTGCTCGCCGAGCAGGCGGAGCGCTTCTTCGACCTCACGAGCGCGATGCAGCAGGATGCCGCCCGCTTCATGCTGTTGGTCGTACCGGTCAAGAACGACGCCGTGCCCGCCGTCACCCACGTCGACAACAGCGCGCGGCTGCAGACCGTGTTCCGCGATACGAATCCGCGCTACTACGAGCTGATCCGCCGCTTCGGCGACGCGACCGGCGTGCCGGTCGTGCTCAACACCTCCTTCAACCTGAAGGGCGAGCCCATCGTCACCACCCCGGACAACGCCCTCAACACCTTCTTCGCCAGCGAGATGGACACGCTCGTGGTCGGCAACCACGTCATCTACAAGTCGGAGAACACATGAAGAAGGCGCTACAGCGCGCGGCCGGGAAGTTCGCCATCGTCGGCGAGCTGTTCCGATTCCTGTGGGAGCAGAAGCTCTGGTGGCTGATTCCGATGATGACGGTCTTCGTCCTGTTCGGACTGCTGCTCGTCTTCACCCAGGGATCGGCGCTGGCACCGTTCATCTATACGCTCTTCTAGAAGCGGGCCGCCTCCCGCATGGCCTCTCGCTCCATTCCCTTCCATCGGCCGGCGATCGGCGAGAACGAGATCCGCGCCGTCGTCGAGACGCTGCGCTCGGGATGGATCACCACCGGACCGCGCGTGAAGGAGCTCGAGGAGAGCTTCGCCGCGTTCGTCGGCGCGCGGCACGCCGTGGCGGTGAACTCCGGGACGGCGGCGATCCATCTCGGCCTGCTCGCCGCCGGGCTGGGCCCGGGAGAAGCGATCCTCACCTCGCCGATCACGTTCCCGGCGACGACCGAGGCGGCGATCTACTGCGGCGCCGAGCCGCTGTTCGCCGACGTCGATCCGGTCACGTTGAACCTCGATCCCGCCGCGGTCGAGCGCGCGCTCGAGCGGTTCGCGGCGACCAAGCGCGTGCGCGTGCTGGTGCCGGTCCACTACGGCGGCCAACCGTGCGCGATGGAGCGGCTGGTGCCGATCGCCCGCCGCCACGGCCTGCGAATCGTCGAGGACGCCGCGCACGCGCTGCCGGCGTGGCGCCGCATGCCGGTGTCCGGGTCCGACCCCGTCTCGCCCCCGCCGCGGGGCGCCACGCCGCCGCCGCCTGGCGAGCGCTGGCGCATGGTCGGCACGATCGGCGACTTCACCGCCTTCAGCTTCTACGCCACCAAGACGATCACCACCGCGGAAGGCGGAATGGTCACCTGCGAGTCGGACGCGGGCGCCGAGCTGCTGCGTAGCCTGCGGCTGCACGGGCTCTCGGGCGACGCGTGGCAGCGCTACCGCGCCGAGGGCTCGTGGCGCTACGACGTCGCCCGCACCGGCTACAAGGACAACATGCCCGACGTGCTGGCGGCGATCGGCGTCGAGCAGCTGAAGCGCGCGGGCGAGCTCGCGGCCGCGCGCGCGCGGCTGGTCGAACTCTACCGGGACGCGCTCGCCGCGCTCGCTGACCGGCTCGTGCTCCCGGGCTGCGAGGAGCGCACCGTGCATGCCTGGCATCTGTTCCCGATCCGGATGCGCGAGCCCGCGCGGCGCGGCCCGTTGATCGAGGGGCTGAAGGCGCGCGGCATCGGTACGGGCGTGCACTTCATTCCGGTTCACCTGCACTCCTTCTACGCCTCGACCTACGGCTACCGGCGCGGCGACTTCCCGGTCGCCGAGGCGGCCTTCGACGGACTGGTGTCGCTGCCGCTGTGGCCGGGGATGAGCGAGGACGACGTCGCCTACGTCGCCTCGTCGCTGCGCGAGCTGCTCGACCGCCCCACGCCGGCGCGCTGACGCCCGAGCCACCGCTGGCGGGCGATCGGCTGGGCGGATCAGCCGCCGTAGAAGGTCTTCTCGCCGAGATCCTTGAGCACGAGCGTGCGATCGTCCGGCCGACCGTCGATGGCGGTGGTGAGCCCCGCCTCGACGACCTCGCCGACGAACAGCGAGTGATCGCCCTTCTCCACGGTCTCGACCAGCCGGCACTCCGCGAAGGCCGCCGCCGCGGCGAAGATCGGGGCGCCGGTCTTCCCCACCGAGAACTTCTCGCCACCGATCGTGTCGCCGTCGCGCTCGAGGGTCTTGAAGAAGGTGAAGGCCAGGCGGTTCTGTCCCTTGGCCATGACGTTCAACGCGAACGCCCCCGCGCTCTTGATGATCTCGTGAGCGCTCGAATCGGCCCGCACGCCGACCGCGACGAGCGGCGGAACGAAGGAAGCCTGCGTGACCCAGTTCACCGTGGCGGCGGCGACGCGGCCTTCCCGCGACTCGCCGGTCAGCACGTAGAGCCCGTAGGGGATCATGCGCAGCACGGTCTTCTTGGCGTCCGCGTCCATCGGTCTACCTCCCCCCAGCCGTCTCGCACGTGCCACCCGACCGTGGCAAGACGAAACGCCGGACCGGCGGGATGTCTCGCGCCCGAGGCGCAGACCGTCGCGATGGCGGCCGCGACCCGCGACCGCGAGGGCGCCGCGAGGCCCCGGCCAGGTCCTCAGGCCCGCGCCGCGGCCACCGGAGCGCCGGCGATCTCCGAGCGCGCGGAATACCGTGCCCCGCCGTCGCGGCGTGCGGTCGCACAGCCTCGCCCGTGTCGAAGGTCAGTGATTCCGTCCGGGCTCGCCCGTCGTGCGCGCCTTCGGTCCGCTCTTGCATCGAAACGCGGCAGCTGTCCGAAAACCGACCATTCGGCCCGCAACGGCCCGCGGAAGCCCGCTCGCGTTCGCGGCCTCGAACCTAACGGCTGCGGCCCGAGTCGGATTCGCCTTGCCCGGAAAATCGCCGGCGCCGTGCGATTCGTTCTGGCCTCGGCGTTCGGGCCGATCCGCGTGCGAACGCGAGCTTCCATCGACCCCGCCGTTCGTGGCACGCGACGTGCTTTCTCGGGAGGCCTGGGGAGGTCGGCGCCGGCGGCGCCCGACACCGTGTGAGGGCGTCTGACGAGCGGACCTGGGCAGCGGCTTCCGAGCCTCGGCCACGCGAGGAGGAACAAGCGATGAGCTTCGATCTGACACGCCGTCATTTTCTCCACAGCAGCGCGCTCGGCGTTCTGTCCCTGACCCTCAGCAAGCTGCAATTCCGCGGCGTGGCGGCGGCGGAGCAGGCGATCGAGAAAGAGGTATCGTATCGAGGATGGGAAGACGTCTATCGAGGGAAATGGACCTGGGACAAGGTATCGCCGGCGACCCACTACGTGAATTGCTGGTACCAGAGCTCCTGCAACTGGAACATCTACGTCAAGGACGGCATCGTCTGGCGTGAAGAGCAGGCGGGGATCTATTCGCAGACCAATGCCGAGGTCCCGGACTTCAATCCGCGAGGGTGTCAGAAGGGGGCTTGCTTCAGCAATCGCATGTACGATTCCACGCGCCTGCGCTACCCGCTGAAGCGGGTCGGGGAACGCGGCGAAGGAAAGTGGAAGCGCGTTTCGTGGGACGAGGCGCTCTCCGAGATCGCCGACGTGGTGATCGACACGCTGACCACGGACGGGCCGGGAGCGATCCACACGGACATCGGCACCCAGTACTCCGCGGGCGGACCGCACGCCTTCGGCGTCAACCGCACCGCCTACCTGCTCGATACCCCGATCTGGGACATGAACCCGGACATCGGCGACGCCCACCAGGGCGCCGCCGTGACCTGCGGAAAGATCGTCTTCTGCAGCTCCGCCGACGACATGTTCTATGCGGACATGATCCTGATCTGGGGCGGGAACCCGATCTATACGCAAATTCCGAACATCCATTTCATCAACGAGGCACGCTACAAGGGAGCGAAGGTCGTCTCCATTTGTCCCGACTACAACCCCTCCTCCATTCACGTCGATCAATGGGTGCCCGTGCGGATGGGGTCGGACGCGGCGCTCGGCCTGGCGATGTCGCAGGTGATCGTCGCCGAGAAGCTCTACAACGCGGCGTTCCTCAAGGAGCAGACGGACATGCCGCTGCTCGTCCGAACCGATAACCGCCTGTTCCTGCGCGAGGCAGACATGAAGGAGGGCGGAGCGGCGGATCTCTTCTACGCATTCGACCTCGCCGCGGGGAGCGTGCGGGCGGTTTCACGAGACACGCTCGCGCTCGGCACGCTCGATCCCGCGCTCGAGGGCGAGTTCGAGGTCGAAACCAAGAACGGCAAGGTCAAGGTCCGCCCCGTGTTCGAGTTCCTCAAGGCGCGCCTCCACGACTACGCGCCGGAGAAGGCCACGACGATCTGCGGGACTCACCCCGACGTGATCCGACGGCTGGCCCGCGAAATCGCCAAGGCCAAGGCCGTCACCGGCGTGACCCAATCGAACTTCTGCAAGTACTATCACGGAATGGAAATGGAGCGGGCGCAGTTCCTGGTGTTCGCGCTCTGCGGACACTTCGGGAAGAAGGGCAGCGGGCTCCAGGCGTTCCCGTTCCTCACCGCGGACGCAGTCGGCGAGGGCTTCATGTATCCGAACCTGCCCTTGCCGGAGGGCAAGACGGAATTCGACCGCCAGCTTGCGCCGGTCGTCAAGACCCTCAAGGACCAAGGCCTCACCGACGAGATGATCAGCTACGAGCTGGTGCGCGGTGCGTACGAGAAGCAATCCTTCGTGAGCTCCGTGATGACCTTGTACTTCCACGGGGGACTGAAGGATTTGATGCGGGATCAGCGCCAGTGGGACCCGCACATGAAGCGGGACATCGACGAATACGTCCAGCTGTCACTCGAGAAGAAGTGGCAGTACGCGGATCCCAAGACGACGCCTCGGGTCATGTTCACGGAGGGAGGCAACTTCCTTCGCCGGTTTCGCGGATACCCGAAGCTGATCGAAGTATTCGTGCCGAAGCTGCGTTTGCTCGTCGACATCAACTGGAGGATGAGCAACACGGGCCGGCACGCCGATTTCGTGTTGCCGATCGCCGCCTGGTACGAGAGAAACGACCTGCGGTGGGTCACTCCGCTGGCGACGTACCTGCACGGCCAGGAGAAGGCGGTGGATCCGGTGGCCGAATCCTTGCCGGAATGGAAGGTGCATTGCCTGCTGGCGAAGAAGATCCAGGAGCGGGCGAAGCAGCGCGGCGTGACCGCCTTCAAGGACCGCGCCGGCAAGGAGCGGCGGCTCGACACCATCTATGACGACTTGACCTACGGCGGGAATTACCGGGAGGACGACGACGTCAAGCTGTTGAAGGATTTCGTCAAGGTGTCGGGAAATCTGCAGGGGGTGACCTGGGAGAGCATCGCGAAGACGGGGATCGCCCGCTTCACCGATGTGGGCAAGGCGCAGAACAACGTCGGCAACGCGACGGATTTGAGCCCGACGGAGACGATCACGCCGAACACCTGGCATACGGACAAGAAGATCCCCTGGCCGACGCTCACTCGACGGATGCAGTTCTACATCGATCACGAGCTGTTCCTCGAGCTCGGCGAAGAGCTGCCCGTGCACAAGGACGAGACGATCGGCGGCACGTATCCGCTGCGCATGACCGGGGGGCATACTCGCCACTCCATCCATACGGCGTGGCGCGACCATGCCTTGATGTTGCAGCTGCAGCGAGGCGAGCCCGTCGTGTACATGAGCGCCGCCGACGCCAGGAAGCGCGGGATCAAGGACCACGATCTCGTGCGCGTGTTCAACGACGTGGGCAGCTTCGAGATCCGCGCGAAGATCTCGGCCGGCACGGTTCCCGGCCAGATCATCGTCTATCACGCCTGGGAGCCGTACATGTTCAAACACGGCCACTCGCACCAGACGGTCACCCCGAGCCCGATCAACCCGATCGCGCTGGCGGGCCAGTATTTCCATCTGCGGCCGATGTTCCTGAGCCACACCCCCGGAGAGAACGACCGTGGGGTCCGCACCGAGGTCGAGAGGGTGAGGGGCGCAGGAGCGGCGACCGGCCTGCGACTGTAGACGGGAGCGCCGGCCGGGCCGGCGCGGGGAATTCGCCACCGCGGGCTCGCGCCGGTCATACCGCGCGCGCCCCCGGCCCGGTGGCCGCCCGGGCTCGCGCGGGCGCGGTGCGCCCGGCCCGGAACGCTCCTCGATCCCCGAAACGGTGCCGGCGCGACTCGCGCCGCCCCAGCGCGGGCCCAAACCGGCGGGAACCCTACCCCGCCGCCGCCCTCTTCCGCGGCTGCTCCGCCGCTGCCTTCTCGGCTGCTGCTGCCTTCCTCCGTCTCGGCTTCTTCTTCGCGCTCGCCGCCTCGCTCGTCCACTCGATCATCGAGATCGGCGCCGCATCCCCGTGCCGTATCCCGATCTTCGTGATCCTCGTGTAGCCCCCGGGGCGGTCCTTGAAGCGCGGTGCGATCTCCTCGAACAGCTTCGTCACCGCCTCGCGATCGCGCAGGCGATCGAACGCCCGGCGCCTGGCGTGCAGCGTCGCTTGCTTGCCGAGCGTCACCAAACGATCGGCGACGCCGCGCAGCTCCTTCGCCTTGGCGTCGGTGGTGCGGATCCGCTCGTGACGGATGAGCGCCGTCGCCAGATTGCGCAGCAACGCCTGGCGGTGCGCTCCGGAGCGGTTGAGCTTACGGCCGGAAACCTGATGTCGCATGGCTCAGGCGCTTTCCTTTTCCTTCTGCAGCCGCCGCCGCTCGAGCTCCTCGCGCGGCGGGAAGCTCTCGAGCTTGAGCCCGAAGGACAACCCCATGTCGGCGAGCATCTCCTTGATCTCGTTCAACGACTTGCGACCGAAGTTCTTGGTCTTGAGCATCTCGGCTTCGGTCTTTTGCACCAGCTCGCCGATGTACTTGATGTCGGCGTTCTGCAGGCAGTTGGCGGCGCGCACCGACAGCTCGAGCTCCTCGACCGGGCGGAAGAGGTTCTCGTTCAGCGTCTCGGCCGTCACCGCCGGCGCCGCCTCGGCCTCCGGCTCTTCCTCGAAGTTGATGAAGATCGCCAGCTGGTCCTGGAGGATCCTCGCCGCGTACGCCACCGCGTCCTCGGGCCGCACGCTGCCGTCCGTCCACACCTCGAGCGTCAAGCGGTCGTAGTCCGTCCGCTGTCCGACGCGGGCGTTGGTCACCGCGTAGTTGACCTTGCGGATCGGAGAGAACGCCGCGTCGAGCGGGATCGTGCCCACCGGAGCGCCCTCTTCCTTGTTGCGCTCCGCGGTCACGTAGCCACGGCCCACGCGGATCACCAGATCCATCTCGAGATGGGCGTCCTTCGACAGCGTGGCGATGTGCTGCTCGGGATTGAGGATCTCCACGGAGGGCCCGTGCGTGATCGCGGCGGCGGTGACGGAGCCCTCGCCCTTCACGTCGATGCGGGCGGTCTGCGGCACGTCCTCGCTCAGCCTGACGCGGATCTCCTTCAGGTTGAGGACGATGTCCGTGACGTCCTCTCGCACGCCCGGAACGGTCGAGAACTCGTGCAACACGCCCTTGATGCGCGCCGAGGCGATCGCCGCTCCCTGCAGCGACGACAGCAGGATCCGGCGCACCGAGTTGCCGACCGTGATGCCGAACCCCCGCTCCAGCGGCTCCGCGACGAACTTCCCGTAGTTGGCGGCGAGGCTCTTCTCCTCGACCTCGAGCCGCTTCGGCTTGATGAGATCCTTCCAGTTCCTCTGAAACATATGACCTCCCTCGCGGGGTTGGCTCACTTCGAGTAGAGCTCGACGACGAGCTTCTCGTTGATGGGCGTCGTCAGATCCGCGCGCACGGGCAGCGCCTTGACGCGGCCCGTGAACGTCTGGCGGTCGACCTCCAGCCAATCGGGGATGCCGCGCCGCTGCGAGGCTTCGAGCGCCTCGCCGATGCGCGCCACCGTCCGGCTCTTCTCGCGAACCGTGATCGCGTCCCCGGCCTTCACCAGGTACGAGGGAATGTTGACCTTGCGGCCGTTGACCGCGCAGTGCCCGTGGCGCACGAGCTGGCGGCCCTCCGCGCGCGAGTTGGCGAAGCCCAGGCGGTAGACCAGGTTGTCGAGCCGCCGCTCGAGCATCACCAGCAGCGTCTCGCCGGTGATCCCCTTGCCCCGCTCGGCCGAGTGGAAGTAGCGGCGGAATTGCCGCTCGAGCACGCCGTAGATGCGCCGCAGCTTCTGCTTCTCGCGGAGCTGGATCGCGTATTCGGAGAACTTGGCGCGCGCCTGGCCGTGCTGGCCGGGCGGATAGTTGCGCCGCTCGATCGCGCACTTGTCGGTGTAGCAGCGCTCGCCCTTCAGGAAGAGCTTGACGCCTTCGCGCCGACAGAGGCGGCAGACGGAATCGGTGTATCTAGCCATGAATCCTCACACCCTTCTTCGCTTCGGCGGACGACAGCCGTTGTGTGGGATCGGCGTGACGTCGCGGATCACGTGGATCTGGAAGCCCGCCGCTTGCAAGCTCCGCAGCGCGGATTCCCTTCCCGCCCCGGGACCCTTCACGAAAACCTGCACCGAGCGCATGCCGTATTCCTGCGCCTTGCGCGCCGCGTTCTCCGCCGCGAGCTGCGCCGCGAACGGGGTGCCCGTGCGCGACCCCTTGAAGCCCACGGTGCCCGCGCTCGCCCAGGACAGCGTGGCGCCCTGCGCGTCGGTGATCGTCACGATCGTGTTGTTGAACGTCGAGTGGATGTGGACGATCCCCTCGGACACCGCCTTCTTGACCTTGCGCTTGCGCGGCGTCTTCTCCGCCGCCGCGGCGGCCGCAGCCGCCGGCGGCGCTCCGGTCGCCGGCTTCGCTTCCGGCTTGCTCTCGGGTTTCGCTTGCGACGCTTTTTCTTTGGCCATCACGACTCCGTCTCAATCTCCGCTCTTCGTTCTACCTGCTTCACTCGTGCTCGCGCCGCCGCTCCAGGCGGATGAGCCGTCAAGCGGCTCCATCCGCCACCCGGGCGGATGAGCTGCGAGCGAAGCTCGTCAGCTCCATTCGCACCGCGGCCGCGGCACTAGCTATTTCGCCTGCGGCGGCGGCTTCTTCCCCGCCACCGTCCTCCGCGGCCCCTTGCGGGTGCGCGCGTTGGTGTGCGTCCGCTGCCCCCGGACCGGCAGGTTCTTGCGGTGCCGCAGTCCGCGGTACGTGCCGAGGTCCATGAGCCGCTTGATGTTCAGCGCAACCTCGCGCCGCAGGTCCCCCTCGACCTTGTAGTTCTGGTCGAGGACGACGCGGATGCGGGCGATCTCGTCGTCGGTGACGGCGTCGGTCCTGGTGTCGAGACCGACCCGGGCCTCGTCGAGGATGCTCCGCGCCGAGTTGCGGCCCACGCCGTAGATGTAGGTGAGCGCCACTTCCATGCGCCTGTTCTTCGGGAGATCGACGCCTGCGATGCGTGCCATACCGTGCTGACCCCTATCCTTGCCGCTGCTTGTGGCGCGGGTTCTTGCACTGGATGCGCACCACGCCCTGGCGACGAATCACCTTGCAGTCCTTGCAGATCTTCTTCACCGATGCTCGAACCTTCATGAGTCTCTCACTTCTGGCGATAGGTGATGCGGCCGCGGGTCAGGTCGTAGGGCGACAGCTCGACCGTCACCTTGTCCCCGGGAAGAATCTTGATGTAGTGCATGCGCATCTTTCCGGAGATGTGCGCCAGCACCTTGTGGCCGTTGTCGAGCTCCACGCGAAACATCGCGTTCGGCAGGGATTCGAGCACCGTCCCCGTGACCTCGATCGCTTCACCCTTGGGCATATCCTTACCAGTGTAGCCCTATAACGTCGTGAGAACCACGGGGCCATCGGCGGTGACGGCCACCGAGTGCTCGAAGTGCGCGGACAGGCTGCCGTCGCAGGTCACGGCCGTCCAGCCATCGTCCCTCACCATGACCCCCGGGTCCCCCAGGTTGAGCATCGGCTCGATCGCCAGCACCATGCCTTCGCGGAGCAACCGACCGCGGCCCGGCTCGCCGAAGTTCGGTATCTGCGGTTCCTCGTGCAGGTTCCGCCCGATGCCGTGACCGACGAACTCGCGGACCACCGAGAGCCCCGCGCCCTCGGCGTAGCTCTGGATGGCATGCGACAGATCTCCGAGCCGGTTGCCCGCCCGCACCGTGCGGATCCCCTGCCAGAGCGACTCGCGGGTGGCCGCCAGCAAGTGCCCGGCTTCCTTCGAGACCTTGCCGACCGGCACGGTGACGGCGGCGTCGCCGTAGTAGCCGTCGATCGTCACGCCGAAGTCCAGACCGACGATGTCTCCTTCCTTCAGCGTCCGCGACGAGGGGATGCCGTGCACGACCTCCTCGTTGATCGACACGCAGAGCGAAGCCGGAAACACCCGCGGACCAACGCGATAGCCCTTGAAGGCCGGCACCGCGCCGCGCTTGCGCGTCATCTCCTCCGCGATGCGGTCGAGCTCGAGCGTCGTCACTCCCGGCTTCACCGCCTCCCGCAGGCGCTCGAGCACCTCGGCGACGATCTGGCCGGCCCGCCGCATCCTTTCGAGGTCCTCCTTGGATTTCAGCTCGAGCTCCATGTCTCGCTCATCCCGCCGGGAGCAGCCGATGCAGAATCTGAGCGAACACCTCGCCCGAGTCCCTCGAGCCGTCCACCTCGCGCAGCAGTCCCTTATCCCGGAAGTACTCTCGCAGCGGTGCCGTCTGCCGCTCGTAGACCTCCATGCGAGCGGCGATCGTCTCTTCGCAATCGTCGTCGCGTTGATAGAGGACGCCGCCGCACTCGTCGCACACGTTCTGCTTGCTGGGAGGATCGAAGCGCAGATGAAACATGTGGCCGCACTGGCGGCAGGTGCGCCGCCCCGACAGCCGTTCGATCAACTCGGCGCGCGGCACGTGCAGGTCGACCGTTGCGTCGAGGGCGAGCTGCCGGCGCTGGAGCATCGCGTCGAACGCCTCCGCTTGCGCCACCGTACGCGGAAACCCGTCGAGCAGGAATCCGTCACGGCAGTCCTCGGCGGCGAGGCGCGCGGCGACGATGTCGATGATCACCGAGTCCGGAACGAGCTCACCGCGGTCCATGCACTGCTTCGCCTGCATTCCGAGCGGGGTACCGTCCTGGACGGCCTGGCGCAGGATGTCCCCCGTGGAGATCTGCGGGATCCCGAAGCGCTCCTCGAGGAGCTTTGCCTGGGTTCCCTTGCCCGCGCCCGGAGGTCCGAGGAGAACGATCCGCACCTTCGCCTATCCCCTTCGCCCTCGGATGCGTCCGCGTTTCATGAACCCTTCGTAGTTCCGCGTCAGTAGATGCGTCTCCATCTGCGCGACCGTATCCAGGGCCACGCCGACGACGATGAGCAGCGCGGTACCGCCGAAATAGAACGGCACGTTCGCCTGGCGGATCAACAGGGTCGGCAGGATGCAGACCAGCGCGACGTAGATCGCTCCGCTGAGCGTCAGGCGCGTGAGGATCCGGTCGATGTACTCGGCGGTCCGCTGCCCCGGCCGAATGCCCGGCACGTAGCCGCCGTACTTCTTCATGTTGTCGGCCACGTCGACCGGATTGAAGGTGACGGCCGTGTAGAAGTAGCAGAAGAAGATGATGAGCCCGACGTAGACGAGGTCGTAGACGAGCGTGCCGGGCATCAGCAGGTCGGACATCCTGCGCGCATAAGGGTGCTCGATGAACTGCGCGATCGTCGCCGGGAAGATCAGGATCGAGGAGGCGAAGATCGGCGGGATGACCCCGGTCGGGTTGATCTTCAGCGGCAGGTGGGAGCTCTGCCCGCCGTACATCTTCCTCCCCACGACGCGCTTGGCGTATTGCACGGGGATGCGGCGCGCGGCCCGTTCCATGAAGATGATGAACCCGATGACCGCTACCATGAAAGCTGTGAGTCCGATCAGCAGGAACAGCGACAGCTCGCCCTCCTGGAAGAACTGATGGCTGGTGATCGCGGCCGACGGGAAGTTGGCGACGATGCCCGCGAAGATGATCAGCGAGATGCCGTTGCCGATCCCGCGCTCGGTGATCTGCTCGCCGAGCCACATGATGAACGCGGTGCCCGAGGTGAGCGTGACGACCGTCATCGCGCGGAAGGCCCACCCCGGCTCGAACACCACCGAGCCACCGCCCGGCGCCTGGATCCGCTCGAGGCCCATGCTGATGAACGTTCCCTGGATCACCGACAGCACGATGGTCCCGTAGCGCGTGTACTGCGTGATCTTCCGCCGCCCCAGCTCGCCCTCCTTGGAGAGCTTCTCGAGGTAGGGGAAGACCACGGTCAACAGCTGCAGGATGATCGACGAGGAGATGTACGGCATGATGCCGAGCGCGAAGATCGAGAAGCGCTCGAGCGCGCCGCCGGAGAACATGTTGACCAGGCCGAGCATGGTGTTCTTCGCCTGCTCGAAGAACGCCGCGAGCGCCTGGCCGTCGATCCCCGGGGTCGGGATCGCCACGCCGACGCGATAGATGGCGAGCATCGCCAGCGTGAACAGCACACGCCGGCGGAGCTCGGGAACGCGCGTGGCGTTTTGGAAGCCGTCGAGCACGAGCGTCAGGCCTTCGTGACCTCGACCGTGCCGCCGGCCGCGACGATCTTCTCGCGCGCCTTCGCGCTCACCGCCGCGACCTTCACCGTCAAGGGTTTCGCGACCTCGCCGTCGGACAGCAGCTTGATCGGCCCCCGGCCACGCACGACGCGCTCGCGCCGCAGCGCGTCGGCATCGACGACCGCGTTGGCCGGGAAGCGATCGAGCCGGGCGAGCGAGACGATCTCGTAGGAGACCCGCGACGGATTGCGAAAGCCGCGCTTCGGCAGCCGCCGCGCGAGCGGCATCTGCCCACCCTCGAATCCGGGCGTGACGCTCGCGCCGGTGCGCGAGCCCGCGCCTTTCTGCCCGCGCCCGGACGTCTTGCCGAGGCCCGAGCCGATTCCCCGGCCGAGACGCTTCTTCTCTTTCACCGCGCCTTTCGCAGGCCGCAGGCTCTTCAGATCAACCACCGGCGTTGGCCTCCTCGACCTCGACGAGATGCGCCACCTTCTCGATCATGCCGAGCACGGCCGGTGTCCTCGGCAGCTCGCGCGAATCCCCGATGCGGCGCAGCCCCAGGCCGCGCACCGTCTGGCGCTGCCGCTGGGTGCCGCTGATCTCGCTCCGGCACAGCCGTACCCGAATTCGTGAACCTCGCGCTTCGCCCGCCATGCTCTCTCCTACTGCAGCTCCCCGAGCGACTTGCCGCGCATCCCCGCGACTTCGTCCGGCAGGCGCAGTCGGCGGATTCCCTCGAGCGTCGCTTTGATCATGTTGTGCGGATTGTTCGATCCCAGGCACTTGGTGAGCACGTTGCGCACGCCCGCCAGCTCGACGACGGCGCGCACGCCGCCGCCGGCGATGATACCCGTCCCCTCCGAGGCCGGTTTCAGCAGCACGCGCCCCGCGCCGAACATGCCCGTAACCTCGAACGGGATCGTGCCGTCGATCATCGGAACGGAGACCAGGCTGCGCTTGGCGCGATCGATCCCCTTGCGAATCGCCTCGGGAACCTCGTTCGCCTTGCCCATGCCGAAGCCGACGTGACCGTTGCCGTCGCCCACCACCACCAGAGCGCTGAAGCTGAACCGCCGGCCGCCCTTCACCACCTTCGCGACGCGATTGATGGTGACGACCTTCTCCTTGAACTCGAGGCCCTGGGGGTCGATCCGTTGGACGGGTGCAAGCGCCATGCGGCTGTCTCCGTTAGAATTTCAAACCCGCTTCGCGGGCGGCGTCGGCCAGCGCCTTGATACGGCCGTGGTAGAGAAATCCGTTGCGATCGAAGATCACCTGGGAAATCGACTGCTCGAGGCATCGCCGGGCGACCAGCTCGCCGACCTTCTTGGCGGCGTCGACCTTCTTCGATTTCACCTCTCCGTCGCGCAGCTCGCTCGACAGGGTCGAGGCGGAGACCAGCGTCTTGCCGTCCTGGTCGGAGATGACCTGCGCGTAGATGTGCTTGGCGCTGCGGAACACACAGAGGCGCGGCTTGGCCTCGCTGCCGCGCACCCGCTTGCGAACGCGCTGCTGGCGGCGATGGCGATTCGTGGTCTTTTCGTCGTCGAACATGCTCCTTCTCCGCAACTCCGCCGCCAAACGCGGCGCCGCCGTCACGACCGAGCGACGGTGGCTTGCTGGAACTCCTCCATCTTCGTGAGAACCCGGGACATCCTAGCGCAGCCGTTCAGCCACCGCCCGCCGCGCCGGCGGCCTTCCCGGCCTTGCGGCGGATGGTCTCCTCGGCGTACTTCACGCCCTTTCCCTTGTACGGCTCGGGAGGCCGCAGCTCGCGGATCATCGCCGCCGTCTCGCCGAGGATCTGACGATCGACGCCTTCGAGCGTGATCACCGTCTGCTTGTCGACCTTGGCGGTCACGCCCGCGGGCAGTTGAAACGCGATCGGATGGGAGAAGCCGAGCGTGAGATGGATCAAGTTGCCCTTGACCTCGGCCCGGTAGCCCACGCCGTTGATCTCGAGCGTCCGAGCGAACCCCCTGCTCACACCCTCGATCATGTTGGCGAGCAGCTTGCGGGTGAGCCCGTGGACGCCGCGCGAGCGGCGCGAGTCGTCCTTGCGGCGCACCACGACCTTGCCGTCGGCCACCTCGACGGCCATCGAAGGGTCCACCCTCAGGTCGAGCTTGCCCTTGGCACCTTCGACGTGAACCGAGGCTTCCTCGAGCTTGACCTTCACCCCCTGCGGCAGCGGGATCGGAAGTTTGCCGATTCGAGACATCGCGTTTCCTCGGGTGATTTACCAGACCGAGCAGAGTACTTCGCCGCCGACCTTCTCCTTGCGCGCGACGCGGTCGGCGACGACGCCCTTCGGCGTCGACAGCACGGAGACGCCGAGTCCCTTGCGGATCGTGGGAATCTCCCGCGTGCCGACGTAGACGCGCAGGCTCGGCCGGCTCACGCGGCGGATGCCGGTCAGCACGGGCCGGCGGAACTCGTCGTACTTGAGGGCGACCCGCAGGATCTTCGCGCCGTCCTTCTCGGCCACCGCCACCTCGCGCAGGAATCCCTCGTCGACCAGCACGCGCGCGATGCCTTCCTTCAGCTTCGACCAGGGCATCTCGGCCCAGTCCTTGCGCGCCCGGTTGGCGTTGCGGATGCGGGTGAGGAGATCGGCGATCGGATCGGTCATCATGGCTTCTGCGTTCCTACCAGGAAGCTTTGATCAGCCCGGGAATGTGTCCCTTGAGCGCCAGCTGCCGCAAGCAGATGCGGCACATCTTGAAGCGTCGGAAGAAGGCCCGCGGCCGCCCGCACAGCGCGCATCGGTTGTGCTGGCGCACCCGGAACTTGGGCTTCCGGATCGCCTTCATGAGATGGGACGTTCGAGCCACGATGCCTCCCTCGCTGCCGCTTACACGCGGAACGGAACGCCGAGCGCTTTGAGCAGCGCGCGGCCCTCCGCGTCACTCTTCGCGGTGGTGCAGATGTTGATCGTCAGGCCCTTCACCTTGTCGACCTTGTCGATGTCGACCTCCGGGAAGATGATCTGCTCGCGGATGCCGAGCGCGTAGTTTCCCCGGCCGTCGAACGCCTTGTCGGAGACCCCTTTGAAGTCGCGCACACGCGGCAGAGCGACGTTGACCAGCCGATCGAGGAACTCGTACATGCGCCCGCCGCGCAGGGTCACCATGCAGCCGATCGGCAGCCCCTTGCGCAGCTTGAAGTTGGCGATCGCCTTCTTCGCCTTGGTGACGACCGGCCGCTGGCCGGTGATCGCCGCGAGCTCGACGACCGCCGAATCGAGGATCTTGGCGTTCTGAATCGCCTCGCCGAGGCCCATGTTGAGGACGATCTTCTCCAGCCTCGGCACCTGGTAGACGTTGGTGTAGCCGTGCTCCTGGCGGAGCGCCGGGATCACCTGCGAGTGGTAGAGCTCTTTCAATCGTGCCGGCATGAAAATCGCCTTCTCTCGCTCCCGTCAGCCGTCGATCTGCTCTCCGCAGCCTCGGCAAACGCGCATCCGCCGCCCGTCTTCGAGGGCTCTCCGGCCGAGCCGCACCGGCTTGCTGCACTTGCCGCAGAGCAGCATGACCTTCGATACGTGAAGCGGCGCCTCCTTCTCGACGATGCCCCCGCCGCCCGTCGTTCCGCGCGGCTTCTGATGGCGCTTGACGACGTTCAACCTCTCCACGAGCACCTGACGCCTGTCGGGCGTGACCCGCATGACCTTGCCGCTCTTGCCGCGGTCCCGTCCCGACACCACCAGGACCGTGTCGCCCTTCTTGATCTTCAACTTGGAAGCCATCGCCGTCACAGCACCTCGGGAGCCAACGAGATGATCTTCATGAACCGCTTCGCGCGCAGCTCGCGGGCCACCGGGCCGAAGATGCGCGTGCCGATCGGCTCGTTCTGATTGTCGATCAGCACCCCCGAGTTCGTGTCGAAGCGGATGTAGGAGCCGTCGGGCCGACCGATCTCCTTCGCCGTGCGTACGATCACCGCCTTGGCGACGTCGCCCTTCTTCACCTTGGCGTTGGGGATCGCCTCCTTCACCGCGACGACGATCACGTCGCCGATCGAGGCGTAGCGCCGCTTGGAGCCGCCCAGCACCTTGATGCACATCACTTTGCGCGCGCCGGAGTTGTCGGCCACGTCGAGAATGGTCTGCGCCTGGATCATGGGATGCTCACACCTTCGCCCGCTCGAGCACGGTCTTGAGTCGCCACCTCTTGTCGCGGCTGAGCGGGCGCGTCTCCTCGATCCGGACGCGATCGCCGGTCTTGCACTCGTTCTTCTCGTCGTGGACCTTGTAGGTCTTCCGCGCGCGCACGAACTTCCGGTACTTCGAATGCTGCACCTGCCGGTCGACGGCGACGACGATGGTCTTCGCCATCTTGTCGCTGACGACGATCCCCTCGCGGATCTTCCGCAGCCCGCGCTCACCGCTCATGACTCTGCCGCCCCTTTCCGCAGGCCGTGACGGGCGTGAAGCACGGTCAGCACTCTCGCCAGGTCCTTGCGGAGATGCCGCGCCTTCATCGGGCTCTCGCTCTGCATCGTCCCCTTGCGCAGCCGCAGCCGACAGAGCTCCTCGCGCAGCTCCCGCTCCTTGACGCGCAGCTCGTCCACCGCGAGCTCGACCAGCTCCTTAGCCTGCATGATGTCCGATTCCCCGGCTGCGAACCTGCGTCGCGATCGACAGCTTGCTGCCGGCCAGTTGCAGCGCCTGACGCGCCACTTCCGCGGTCACGCCTTCCATCTCGAAGATCATCCGCCCCGGCTTGACCACCGCCACCCAGACCTCGGGCGCGCCCTTTCCCTTTCCCATGCGGGTCTCGGCGGGTTTCTTGGTGAGCGGCTTGTCCGGGAAGATGCGCACCCACACGCGACCGCCGCGCTTGATGTGCCGGGTGAGCGCCACGCGCGCCGCCTCGATTTCCCGTGCGGTCACCCAGCCGCGATCGACGGCCTGCAATCCGTAGTCGCCGAACGACAGGCTCGAGCCCCGCCACGCCAGGCCGGGACGCCGGCCCTTCTGCATCTTCCGCCACTTGACCTTTGCCGGTTGCAACATGGTCCCGTCCGTCAGGCGCCGAGCGCCGCCTTCTGCTCTTCTTCCTCGCGGGTCAGCACCTCGCCACGGAAGATCCACACCTTGACGCCGATCAGTCCGTACGTCGTCTTGGCCTCGGCCGTGCCGTAACTGATGTCGGCGCGCAGCGTGTGCAGCGGCACGCGGCCCTCGCGGTACCATTCGCGGCGTGCGATCTCGGAGCCGCCGAGGCGCCCGCCGCTCTGAATGCGGATTCCCTGGGCGCCCATGCGCATCGCGCGCGCCACGCTCTCCTTCATCGCCCGGCGGAAGGCGACGCGGCGCTCGAGCTGCAGCGCCACGCTCTCCGAGACGAGCTGCGCGTCGAGGTCGGGCCGACGCACCTCGTGGATGTTGATGTACGGCTCCTTGCCGCTCATGCGGGAAAGCTCCTGCTTGAGCTTCTCGATCTCGGCGCCCTTCTTGCCGATGACGATTCCCGGCCGGGCCGTGTAGATGTTGATCTTGGCCTTGTTCGCGGCGCGCTCGATCTCCACCTTGGAAATGCCCGCATGGTACAGCCGCTTCTTGATGAAGCCTCGCAGGCGAATGTCCTCGTGCAGCAGCGCGGCGTAGTCGCGCTTGGCGAACCAGCGCGAGTCCCAGTTCTCGATCACGCCGAGGCGGAATCCCTTCGGATGCGTCTTCTGTCCCATGGTTACTCCGCGGCCTTCTCGTCGAGCACGATCGTGACGTGGCTGGTGCGCTTGAGCAGCGGCGTGGCTCGGCCCTGGGCGCGCGGCAGAAAGCGCTTGACCGTCGGCCCCGGCCCGACCTCGATGCGCTTCACGAACAGCGTATCGACGTCGAGGTTCTTGTTGTTCTCGGCGTTGGCGATCCCGGAGCGCAACGCTCGGGCGACGAGCTTCGCCCCCTTGCGGGGGATGAACTCGAGCATCGACAGCGCCTCTTCCACCCGCTTGCCGCGGATCTGATCGCACACCAGGCGAATCTTCTGCGCCGAGATCCGCAGGTGGTGGCTGACGGACATCGCTTTCGGGCGGGCGAACCGGCGCCGTTCGGCGCGTACGCGCTTCTTGGCCCGCCGCTTCGCCTTCTCGGGCCGCGTTTCCTGCGGGGTGGGGTTGGATTCCATGACTCAGACCTTCGGCGCGGCGGCCGGCGCGGCCGGCGCCGGAGCCGTGCTCCTCACCTCGGCCTTGCGGTCTCCGGAGTGGCCGTGGAACGTGCGGGTGGGGGAGAACTCGCCGAGCTTGTGGCCGATCATGTTCTCGGTCTCGTAGACGGGGATGAACTTTCTGCCGTTGTGCACCGCGAAGGTGTGGCCGATCATCTCGGGGATGATCGTCGACCGCCGCGACCACGTCTTCACCACACTCCGCTGATTGGCCTCGTTCAGCGCCTGCACCTTCTTCAGCAGATGCCCGTCGATGAACGGTCCCTTCTTGATCGAGCGCGCCATGGGTGTTTCGTCTCCGAGCTGCGGACTATCTGCGTCCTCGTCGCGTGATGATGTCCTGGTTCGTCCGCTTGTTGTGGCGGGTCTTGTAGCCCTTGGTCGGCACACCCCACGGCGTCTGCGGGTGATTGCCCTTGGAGCGGCCCTCACCGCCGCCGTGCGGATGGTCCACCGGATTCATCGCCACGCCCCGGACCCTCGAGCGCCTGCCGAGCCATCGCGTGCGCCCGGCCTTGCCGATCGAGACGTTCTCGTGGTCGAGGTTGCCGACTTGCCCGACGGTCGCGCGGCACTCGATGCGCACCCGGCGGAGCTCTCCCGAAGGCATCTTCAGCAGAGCGTGCGGACCTTCCTTCGCCATCAGCTGGATGCCCGCGCCCGCGCTGCGTCCGAGCTGAGCGCCCTTGCCCGGGCGAAGCTCGACGTTGTGGACGATCGTGCCGAGCGGGATCTGCTGTAGCGCCAGCGCGTTGCCGGGCTTGATGTCCGCGCCGCTCCCCGACACCACCTCGTCGCCGACGGCGCAGCCGATCGGCGCGATGATGTAGCGCTTCTCGCCGTCCCGATAGTGCAGCAGCGCGATGCGCGCCGAGCGGTTGGGATCGTACTCGATCGAGGCGACGCGCGCCGGAATGCCGTCCTTGTCGCGCTTGAAGTCGACGACCCGGTAGTGCTGCCGGTGGCCGCCGCCGATGTGCCGCATGGTCATGCGGCCGAGGTTGTTGCGCCCGCCCGTCTTGCGGCGGGGCTCGAGGAGGCTCTTTTCCGGCGTGCTGCGCGTGATCTCCGCGAAGTCGTAGCCGGTCATGAAGCGGCGGCCCTTGGAGGTCGGTTTGTAGGTCTTGAGGCCCATCGCCGTTACGCCCCCTCGAAGAAGTCGATCGTCTGGCCCTCGGCGAGGGTGACGTAGGCCTTCTTCCAGTCCGATCGCTTGCCGACCCCTTTGGCCGTGCGCCGCCGCTTGCCGAGCAGGTTGATCGTGTGCACCTTCTCGACCCTCACCTTGAAGAAGCTCTCCACGGCGCGGCGGATCTGCTCTTTGTTGGCGTCGCGCCGAACGCGAAACACCACCTGGTTCGAGGATTCGTTCACCAGCGTCCCCTTCTCGGTGATCAGGGGCGCGATCAGGATCTCGAGCGGAGAGCTCATGCCGACAGACGCTCCTCGAGGCGCTTCAACGCCTCGGCGGTGAGGATCACGTGCTCGTGCGCGAGCAGGTCGTACACGTTGAGGCCGGCGACCTCGATGACCTTCAGCGCCGGAACGTTGCGGGCCGCGCGCTCGAGCAGGGCGTCGTGCGCGGGCAGCACGATCAGGCCGGAACGGACCTCCAGCACCGCGAGCGCCTTCACCATGTCGCGGGTCTTGCCGCTCTCGACGGCGAGCCGATCGAGGACCACCAGGCGCCCCTCGCGGTTCTTCGCGGACAGCGCCACGCAGAGGGCCCGACGGCGGGCCGTGGCGGGCAGGCGGTACGAGTAGTCGCGCGGCAGCGGCCCGAACACGGTCGCGCCGCCGACCCACTGCGCGGCCCGGGTGCTGCCCTGGCGGGCGCGGCCCGTTCCCTTCTGCTTCCAGGGCTTCTTCCCACCGCCCCTGACGAAGGCTCGGGTCTTGGTCGAGTGCGTGCCCCGCCGTCGATTGGCGAGCTGCATCTTCACGGTCTCGTAGAGAAGGTGCGAGCGCAGCGGCTGGGCGAAGATCGCCGACGGCAGCTCGACCTCGCCGAGGGCCTGCTTGGTTTGCGAGTACAGCGGGACGCGAAGGGCCTCAGCCACGGCTTCCCCCTGACGCCTTGACGGCGGGCCGCACGAACACGAGGCCGCCCCGCGCGCCCGGCACCGCTCCGCGCAGCAGCAGCACGTTGTCGTCGGGACGGACGGCGACCACGGCGAGGTTCTGCGTGGTGACGCGCACCGCGCCCATCTGGCCGGCCATTCGCTTGTTCTTGAAGACGCGGCCGGGATGGGTGCGGTTGCCGATCGAGCCGCCGTGGCGGAAGTATTCGTGCGTACCGTGCGTCGCCGGAAAGCCGCTGAACCCGTGGCGCTTGATCACGCCCTGATAGCCGCGCCCCTTGGTCACGCCGGTCACGTCGACGAGGTCGCCCTCCTGGAAGAGGTCCCCGACCTTCAGCTCGCCGCCGACCTCCAGATCGACGGCGCCGCGGAACTCGCGCAGCGTCGCGACCATCCTGCCGGCCTTCTTGCGGTGTTCGCGCTCGGCCTTGGTCATGCGCTGCGTCTTCTTCTCGCCGAAGCCGAGCTGCACGCCCTCGTAGCCGTCCTTCTCGGCCGTGCGCTTCTGCACGACCGTGCACGGCCCGGCGACGATGACGGTCACCGGCACGAGCTCGCCGCCCTTGGCGAAGACCTGCGTCATGCCGATCTTCTTGCCGATCAATCCCAGTTTGCTGGTCGCCATGGATCGCCCGCGCCCGTCACTGCAGCTTGATCTCGACGTCGACGCCAGCCGCCAGGTCGAGCTTGCCGAGGGCGTCGATGGTTTGTTGGGTCGGCTCGAGGATGTCGAGCAGCCGCTTGTGCGTTCTCATCTCGAACTGCTCGCGCGACTTCTTATCGACGTGCGGGGAGCGGTTCACCGTGAACCTCTCGATCCGCGTGGGCAAAGGAATCGGCCCCGCCACCCGTCCGCCGGTACGCTTCACGGTCTCGACGATCTCCTTCACCGACTGATCGAGCAGGCGGTGATCGTACGCCTTGAGACGGATGCGAATCTTCTCGTTCATCGGCACGCTTTCTCGGCGGTTATTCGTTGATCTTGGTGACGACGCCGGCGCCGACGGTGCGGCCGCCCTCGCGGATGGCGAAGCGCAGTCCCTCCTCCATCGCGATCGGCGTGATCAGCGCGATCTCCATCGACACGTTGTCC
>JACPRU010000047.1 GCA_016189835.1 Deltaproteobacteria bacterium
AGTCGTCGAGAGCGCCGCCCGGCCGCAGCTCGACGCCCGGGAAGCGGCGCCGCAGCGCACGCTCGAGCCGCGGCCAGCGATCCGCGAAGCCGAGCGCGCACAGCCGCCGCTCGCGCGCCGCCAGGCGGATCGTCCCGATGGGGCACTCGAGATCCGCGGTCTCGACGATCACGGCTGCGCTCCGGCCGGCGCCCCGCCGCCCATCCAGAGGTGCAGCGCGGCGTACGAGCGCCACGGGCGCCACTCCTCGGCGATGCGCTCGATCTCCCGCGCCGAGGGAAGCCCGTGGCCGTCGGCGAGCGCGCGGCGCAATCCGAGATCGCCGCAAGGGAAGACGTCGGGCTCTCCGAGCCCGCGGAGCAGCACGTATTCGACGGTCCACGGCCCGATGCCGGGAAGCGCGAGCAGCCGATCGGCCGTTTCGTGGGGGGCGAGCGCCGCATCGAGGCGCAGCGTTCCACCGGCGACCGCGCGCGCCAGGCCGCGCAGCGTCGCGGCGCGCGCGCGCGTCAGGCCGATTCCCGAGAGGTCAGCGTCGACGAGCGTCTCGGGGCGAGGAAACAGCCGCGTGAGGCGGCCGCGCGGGCAGTGGATCGTGCGGCCGTAGCGCGCGGCGAGCCGGCCGGCGACGGTGGTGGCCGCGCCGACCGATACCTGCTGGCCGAGCACCGCGCGCACGGCCAGCTCGAACGGGTCCCAGGCGCGCGGCACGCGCAGGCCGGGACGGGAGCGCAGCAGCGGATCGAGCACCGGGTGGCCGGCGAGCGCCTCGGCGATGCGCAGCGGGTCGGCGTCGAGGTCGAACATCCGGCGCACGCGCGCGGCCACCGCGACGAGCCCGCGCGTCACCGGCAGCGAAAGGCGCAGCGCCAGGGCGTTCCCGGCGAGCGGCGAGACCTCGAGCGTTCCCTCGTGTCCCTGCCACTCGATCGTCCGGCGGTAGGCGCGCCCGTCGACCTCCTCGACCGCGGGAGTCGCCCGCGCGCGCAGGAATTCGAGCAACGCGGTCCAGTCGAGCGGCGGGCGGTAGGCCAGGCGCAAGACGAGGTCGGCTCCGGCGCGGGTCTCGCTCGCGGCCGCGGCGCCGCCGCGCCGGCGCCGGCGCAGCTCCCGCGGCGAGCGGCCGAAGGACTCGCGGATCGTGTGATCGAACTGGCGCACGCCGCCGGGCCCGGCCGACAGCGCCACCTCGGCCGCCGCCGCCGCGCAGACGAAGAACTCGACGTTCTCGCGCCGCGGCGTGCGCGCGGCACAGATCGGCCGGCAGTAGACGCCGGTGGTCTTCACGGCGACGAAGAACCGCCCGTCGAAGCGCGAATCGCGCGCGGCGAGCGCCTGGTAGCAGAGCGCCGCGTCGAGCGTCATGGCCTCTCCATAGCATCCGCGGCGGCGAGCGTCCGGCGAAATCCGGACCGCATCGTCGCCGGGGCGGGGAGAGGTTTGACACCCATGGAGCGCACCCCTATATAAGGAATCCCGTAGCCTCGTTTCTCGCGAACCCAACGCGAGCCGCGGCTGCGGTTTTTTTATGACCGAGAGTATGCCCGCGCACCCCGAAACGAGCCGGGCGATCGAGCGCCCGGCATGACCCCCGTCCGCGGGCAGGCCGGGAAAGTGCTGGCGGTGATCCCCGCCCGGTTCGCCTCGACGAGACTCTCGGGAAAGCCGCTGGCGCTGATCCGGGGCGTTCCCATGGTGCGCCGCGTGTACGAGAGCGCCGCGGCGACCGGCCTGTTCGACGAGCTGATCGTCGCCACCGACGACGGGCGCATCCGCGACTGCGTCGAGGCGGCCGGCGGGCGGGCACGGATGACGCGCGCCGAGCACGCGAGCGGCACCGACCGCGTGGCCGAGGTGGCCGCCGCGTCCGACGCCGACGTCGTCGTCAACATCCAGGGCGACCTGCCGTTCTTCGGCCGCGCGCTGGTCGAGCCGCTGTTGCGTGCGCTCGGCGCCGACGCCGCGATCGCGATGGCGACGATCGCCGTGCCCATCGGCGATCGCAGGACCTGGCAAGACCCGAACGTCGTCAAGGTGGTGACCGACGAGCAGGGCTTCGCCCTGTACTTCTCCCGCGCGCCGATTCCGGCGCGGCGGGACGCTGCGGCGGGCGAGCCGGCCTTCGGCCTCCGGCACGTCGGCATCTACGGCTACCGTCGCGAGTTCCTGCTGCGCTTCACGTCGTGGCCGCCGAGCCGGCTCGAACAGACGGAGCGGCTCGAGCAGCTCCGCGCGCTCGAGCGCGGCGTGAAGATCTTCGTCGGGCGCGTGTCGCAGGCCGTCGTGGAAGTCGACACGGCGGAAGATCTCGAGCGGGCGAATCGGATGGCGGAAGAGGCCATGGCAGCAGCGAGCGCGGGGGTGGAGGAGCCATGAAGGAACGCAGCCGCACCAAGTTCATCTTCGTGACCGGGGGCGTGGTGTCGTCGCTCGGCAAGGGCCTGGCGTCGGCGTCGATCGCGGCGCTGCTCGAGAGCCGCGGCCTGCGCGTCACGCTGGTCAAGATGGATCCCTACATCAACGTCGACCCCGGCACGATGAATCCCTACCAGCACGGCGAGGTGTTCGTCACCGACGACGGGGCCGAGACCGATCTCGACCTCGGACACTACGAGCGTTACTGCTCGACGCGGATGGGCCAGAAGAACAACATCACCACCGGCCGCGTCTATTTCGAGGTCATCTCCAAGGAGCGCCGCGGCGACTACCTCGGCGGCACCGTGCAGGTGATCCCGCACATCACCGACGAGATCAAGCGCCGGATCCTCGAGGCCGCCGAGGGCTACGACATCGTGCTCGGCGAGGTCGGCGGCACGGTCGGCGACATCGAGAGCCTGCCGTTCCTCGAAGCCATCCGCCAGTTCCGCTGGGACCGCGGCAAGGAGGACGTGCTCTACATCCACCTCACGCTGGTGCCGTTCATCTCCGCCGCCGGCGAGGTGAAGACCAAGCCCACGCAGCACAGCGTCAAGGAGCTGACCGGGCTCGGCATCCAGCCCGACGTGCTGCTGTGCCGCACCGACCGCTTCCTCGACAAGAAGATCAAGCAGAAGATCGCGCATTTCTGCAACGTCGAGGAGGACTCGGTGATCACCGCCAAGGACGTCGAGTGCATCTACGAGGTGCCGCTCATCTTCCACGAGGAGGGCCTCGACGACCGGATCGTGCAGAAGCTGAACATGTGGACGGGCGCGCCGCACCTCGAGAGGTGGGAGAAGTACGTCGAGACGTTCAAGCACCCGAAGGAGCGGGTGCGCATCGCCATGGTGGGCAAGTACGTCGGGCTCACGGACTCCTACAAGAGCCTGAACGAGGCGCTCGCCCACGGAGCGGCCGCCAACGACTGCCGCGTCGACATCGTGCACGTCGATTCCGAGAAGATCGAGCAGGAGGGGATCTCCGACGAGATCCACGGCGCCGACGGGATCCTCGTGCCGATGGGCTTCGGACCGCGCGGCACGGAGGGGAAGATCGCCACCGTGCAGTACGCGCGCGAGCACAAGGTGCCGTTCCTCGGCATCTGCTTCGGCATGCAGATGGCCGTCGTCGAGTTCGCGCGCAACCGGTGCGGCCTCGCCGGCGCCAACTCCACCGAGGTGAACCCCGACACGCCCCATCCGGTGATCGACCTGATGACCGGCCAGAAGGGTCTGACGCAGAAGGGCGGCACCATGCGCCTCGGGTCCTATCCCTGCGTGCTCGCCGACGGCTCGCTCGCCCAGAAGCTCTTCGGCAAGAAGAAGATCTCCGAGCGCCACCGCCACCGCTACGAATTCCACAACGAGTACCGCCGGCAGCTCGAGGGGAAGGGCATGATCTTCTCGGGCCTGTCGCCCGACGGCGGCCTGGTCGAGATCATCGAGCTCGCCGATCATCCGTGGTTCCTCGCCTGCCAGTTCCATCCCGAGTTCAAGTCGCGGCCGCTCGACTGTCATCCGATCTTCCGCGGGTTCGTGCGCGCGGCGGTGCTTCGCCGGGGCGAGTCGCAGGAGGTGCCGCTGCTGAAGGAGCTCCGTGTCGTCAAGTAGCGGGGAGGTTTCGGTCGGCGATCTGCGGATCGGCGGCGGCCGGCCCTTCGCGTTGATCGCCGGCCCCTGCGTCATCGAGAGCCGCGAGTCGGTGCTGCGCCACGCCGAGCGGATCCGCGACGCGGCCCGCCGGGCGGGCGTTCCGCTGATCTTCAAGTCCTCCTTCGACAAGGCCAATCGGACCTCGCTGCGCTCCTACCGCGGCCTCGGCATGGAGCGCGGCCTGGAGATCCTCGCCGAGGCGCGGCGCGAGCTCGGCGTGCCGGTGTTGACCGACGTGCACGAGGCGGCCCAGGCGGCGGCCGTCGCCGAGGTCGCCGACGTGCTGCAGACCCCGGCGTTTCTCTGTCGTCAGACCGACTTCATCGTCGAGGTCTGCCGGGCGGGCAAGCCGGTCAATCTGAAGAAGGGTCAGTTCCTCTCGCCCTGGGAGATGGCGCAGGTCGTCGAGAAGGCTCGCTCCACCGGGAACGAGAGCCTGCTCGTGTGCGAGCGCGGCTACATGTTCGGGTACCGCAACCTGGTCTCGGACTTCCGCTCGCTGGTGATTCTGCGCGAGACCGGGGCTCCCGTCGTGTTCGATGCGACGCACAGCGTCCAGCTTCCCGGCGGGCAGGGGACGGCGTCCGGCGGACAGCGGGAGTTCGTGCCGGCGCTGGCGCGGGCCGCGGTCGCGGTCGGCGTCGCCGCGCTGTTCCTCGAGGTGCACGAGGACCCCGACCGCGCGCTCTCGGACGGTCCCAACAGCTGGCCGCTCGCCGAACTCGAGCCGCTGCTGCGAGAGCTCCGCGCGATCGACGAGATCGTGAAGGCCGGACGATGAAGAAGGCGGCAAGCCTCCGCTCCTCGCGCAAGAGCAAGGGATCTCCCGTGCTCGAGCGCGCACGGCGCGTCCTTGAGACCGAGGCGGAGGCGGTGCGGGCGCTGGCCGAGCGCGTCGGCGCCGAGCTCGAGCGGGCTGTCGAGCTGCTAGCCGAGACCGCCGGCAAGGTGGTCGTCACCGGGCTCGGCAAGTCGGGCATCATCGCCCGCAAGATCGCCGCCACCCTGGCCAGCACCGGCACGCCGGCATTCTTCGTTCACGCCGGCGAGGGCGTGCACGGCGATCTCGGCATGGTGGTGAAAGGCGACTCGGTGGTGGCGGTCTCGTACAGCGGCGAGACGCGCGAGATCCTCGCCATGCTGCCGTTGTTCAAGCGGCTCGGCCTGCCGCTGGTCACCCTCACCGGCGTCCTCGACTCGACGCTCGCCAAGAGCGCCGACGTGGCGCTCGACGTGAGCGTCCGCGAGGAAGCCTGCCCGCTGGCGCTGGCGCCGACGGCGAGCACCACCGCCGCGCTGGCGATGGGGGACGCGCTCGCGCTCGTGCTGATGGAGCGCCGCGGCTTCCGTGAGGAGGACTTCGCGTTCCTGCACCCCGCCGGCAGCCTCGGCCGCAAGCTCGCGCGCGTCGCGGATCTGATGCACCGCGGGGAGGAGATGCCGCTGGTCGCCGAGAGCGCGAGCCTGCGCGAGGCGATTCACGAGATGACCGCCAAGCGCCTGGGACACGCCGGCGTGGTGAGCTCGGCGGGCAAGCTGGTCGGCGTGCTGTCCGACGGAGACTTGCGCCGGGCGCTGGAGCGCGGCGCGGTGATGCTCGATCTGGCGGTGCGCGAGGTGCTGCGCCGCGATCCTAGGACCGTCCGCGAGCACGCGCTGCGCGCCGGCGCGGGCGTGATCACCGTCGGCGAGCAGGCGCTCGGTGCCGAGGCGCTGGCCGTCATGGAGCGGCACGCGATCACGGCGCTGTTCATCATCGACGAGCGGGGGAGGCCGAGGGGGATCGTGCACTTGCATGATCTGTTGAAGGCGGGGGTGGTGTAGGCGGGCGGCGGATGCAGGAAAACAGGATGAGGGAGCCGCAGAACGCGGCGACGTACGTGGAGGAGACGCAGTCCATCGGCACGGCGATGCAGGCGGACCGCGCCGATCGGGGCCTCTCGCTGCCGGCGGCCCCTCGAGGGAGGCCGCGAGCCGGCCGGGCAACGCGACGCGGTGGTTAGCCAGGACGCCGCTCGGCGCCGATGCGCAGGTGCACGAGCGTCAGGCGGTCCGCGTCGCGTTGGTGCGCGAGCGTCCCGGCGGCGCGGTCCACGACCTCGACCGTGCCGAGACGCGTGAGCGAGCCGTGCGCCGCGGCCGGCGTGAGGATCCACGCCTCGGCGGCGTCGCTCGCGAGCATCGACCCGAGGGTGGCGGGGTCGTCGACGATCTTCGCCGGTTGGCGGACGTAGTAGAGAAGCTGGGTCCGGACGTTGTTCGGGACGGCGACGACCAGGAGCGGCGACTGCGGCGGTACCTTCCCCGGCAGGCGTCGCGCGAGGTCGCGATGCGGGCCGTAGGCGTCGAATCGCGCGGCGACCAGCTGCTGCAGGCCGGCCGCGATCACCCACTCCGCGGCCAGCACGCCGGCGAGCACCGCCGCCGGGCGCCGGCGGATGCGGGGGGCGACGTCGAGGAGCCCGCGGCCGGCGAGCAGCGCGACCGGCGGCAGGATGGGCGCGAGATAGCGATCGTGCTTGCCGGCGCTCGCCGAGAGGATCGCGAGCCCGAGGCCGAGCCACGCGGCGCTCAAGCCCCAGACCGCGTCGCGCCGGGGCTCCCTCCACGCCGACACGGCCCCGACGATCGCGAACGGCGTCCACGGCAGCACCATCCACGGGGCGGTGTACAGGTAGAACAGCGGCGAAGATCGACCGAGCTCGCCGCGAAAGCGTGATACGTTCTCCTCCAACCAGGCATCGAGAATGCCGGGGTACGACAGGTATGCGGCGAGGGGCCAGGCGACCACCAGCAACGCGAAGAGCGCGAGTCCGCGGGGATCGAAGAAGAACGCCACCGACGCGCGCCGCCGCGTCAGCGCGGCGAAGAGCAAGGCGGCGGGGACGAACAGCGCGGGCCCGATCGGGCCCTTGACCAGGAAGGCGAGGCCGGCGGCCCCCCAGAAGCCGAGCGCGAACCGCCGCGGCGAGGGGGCCGCATCGAGGGTCCCGCGCGCGAAGCTCCACATGCCGGCGGTCACCGCGGCGGTGAGCAGCATGTCGGGATCGGCGAGCTGTCCGCTTACCAGCACGTAGACGGAGCTCGCCTGCGCGAGGCCGGCGAGCAGGCCGAGCCGGGGCCCGAGCCGCCGGGCGGCCAGATCCGCGACCAGGATCGCGACCAGCACGGAGGCCGCGACGCTCGGCAGACGCGCGGGCCACTCGCGCTCGGATCCGAAGGCCGCCATCGCCGTCGCCATCGACCAGTACACGAGCGGCGGCTTCTGCAGGCGCGGCCGCTCGCCGATCGTCGGCACGAGCCAGCTGCCGCGCTCGAGCATCTCGCGCGCGCCCTGCGCGTAGCGGGCCTCGTGATAGTTGAACGACTTGCCGCTGGCCGCGAGCGCGAGCAGCAGCGAGCCGCCGAACAGCGCGATCAGCGCGAGGCCGCGGCCGTCGAGCGGGCGCGGGGTATGCGCCGGCGGCGGGGCAGGAGCGCCGCGATGCCTGCGCGGCCCCTGCGGCGGGGCGCCGGTCATTCCCTCGGCGTCGTCGTGCGGCGGCATGCTTGCTCCATTCGTCCGGCGCATGCTACGGGCAATGCGAGCCGAGTCAATGACGGAGCGGTCGCGACCCTTTCGCGCATCGCCCCGGACTCGAATCGAGCCATGGTGGCCTTCGACCGCGTCTTCGCCGATCCCGGCCGCAAGGTCAGCGATTTCACGTTCAACGCGGAGACCGCCCAAGTCTTCGACGACATGCTCGACCGTTCGGTTCCGGGCTATCGCGAGATCCAGCGGATGATCTGCGAGCTGGCGGGGGATTTCGCCGCGGACGGCACGGCCGTCTACGACCTCGGCTGCTCGACGGGCACGACGATACGGAATCTCGATGCTCTGCCGCAGCAGGTCCGGCTGGTCGGCGTCGACGCCTCGGAGGCGATGCTCGAGAAGGCCCGCGAGAACTTCGCGGTCTCCCCGCTGCGCCATCCCTTCACGCTGGCCTGCCGCGATCTCAACGAGGGCGCGCACGTCGAGGAGGCCTCGGTCGTCGTCCTGAGCCTCACGCTGCAATTCGTGCGACCGCTCTATCGCGAGCGCACGCTGCGCGACATCCGCGGAGGGCTGCGCGACGACGGCTGCCTGATTCTCGTGGAGAAGATCCTCGGCGAGGAGTCGTTGCTCAACCGGCTGTTCATCCAGCACTACCACGAGTTCAAGCAGCGCAACGGATACAGCGAGATCGAGATCGCGAAGAAGCGCGAGGCCCTGGAGAACGTGCTCACGCCCTACCGTCTGAAGGAGAACGAGGAGATGCTGCACGGCGTGGGCTTCCGCGCGGTCGACGTCTTCTTCAAGTGGTACAACTTTGCCGGTCTCCTCGCCTGCAAGTGATCGGCTGCGCGGCGCGCAGGCCGCGGCGCTCGCCTTCGGCCGCCTCTTCTTTCGCTACCGGGATCTCCTCGCGCCGCTGGCGTTCGCCGTGACGGTCGCGGTGACGAAGCCCGCCCCGTTCGCCGGCCGGGAGTCCGCGGATCTGTTGCTCGACGCGGTCGGCGTGCTGCTCTCGTTGTCGGGGCAGGCGCTGCGCGTTCTGGTGATCGGCCTCGCGTACATCAAGCGCGGCGGGCGCCGCAAGACGATCACCGCGGATCGTCTGGTGTGCGAGGGCGTCTTCGCCCACAGCCGCAACCCGCTCTATCTGGGCAACATCCTGATGGTGACCGGCCTGCTCGTCATCTGGAACTCGCCCTGGGCGTACCTGCTGGTGTTCTCGGCGTTGCTCGTGGCCTTCCTCTCGGTCGTGCGCGCCGAGGAGCGGTTCCTGCTCGGCCGCTTCGGCGCCGAATACGTCGAGTACTGCAAGCGGGTCCCGCGCTTCTTCCCCGACTTCCGCGGGTTTCGAGGCACGCTCGCGCAGTTCGACTTCGACTGGCGGCGGGTGATCCGCAAGGAATACGGCACGACGTTCGCCTGGATCTCGGTGGTCGTCGCGCTGTTCGTGCTCGAGAAGGTCCGCTGGCAGGGCGCGGCGGCTGCCATCCCGCGCGTGGCCATCGGCGCCGACACCTGGGCGCTGGCGGCGGTGCTGTGGCTGACCGCGCGGTGGCTGAAGAAGACCCACCGCATCGATTCCGCCGAGTGAGCCCGGCGCGGCGCGTTCCAGCGCGCCGCAGCCTCGGCTCGGACGCCGCTATCGCGGGTCGACCGGCACGGGACGCGCGACCAGCTCGTTGACGCGCTCGGCCTGCTCGATCGTCACCGCGTGTCCGGCGCCGGGGATCGCCACGAAGCGCGCGCCCGGAATGCGGCGGGCCACGGCCTCCGCGGCCTCCGGCGGGATCAGCACGTCGTCGCCGCCGGCGATGACCACGGTCGGGACGCGGATGGCGGCGAGGGCTTCGCCGCGGGTGCCGAGCCAGGCGACCAGGGCCCGCGCCTGGTGGCGCAGCGCGGGGAGCGGCGTCCGCGCGGCCATGGCGCGCAGCGCCTGCGCGGCGGCCTCGCGCTTCGGCGCCTGGTCGAGCGCGCTTCGCCCGAGCAGCCAGGGGAGCATGGCGCGGATCCGCGCCTCGGCCTGCGGCACGTCGAACTCGGTCCACGAGCGCAGCACCTCGGCCAACCGGGGGTCGCGCTCGACCGCCGGCGTGATCAGCACCAGGGCGCTCACCGCTTCGGGATGCGCGAGCGCGAGCTCGATTGCCACCGCCGCGCCCAGGCTCGCGCCGACCACCTTCGCCGGCACGCGATCCCCGAGCACCCGGCGAGCGTCTTGCGCCATCGCGGCGATCGTCAGGGAGCCGTCGGGCGCGGGCCGCGAGCCGGCGATGCCGCGATGGTCGTAAGCGAGCACCGCGTGCGAGGCCTTGAGCCGCTCGATCTGCGGCCGCCAGCCGGTGCGATCGACGCCGAAGCCGCTGATCAGCAGGAGCGGCGGGCCTTCCCCGAAGCGATCGATCGCGAGCGCCGGCTCCGCGGTCGCGCCCTTGGCCGCCTGCTCGACGTCCTCGATGGTGATGCGGCCGGCCGGGCCCGTGCCCGCGACCGTGTCGAGATCGACGCCGAGCTTCTTGGCGAGCGCCCGGGCGGCGGGCGCCGCCTTCGCCCCGGAGCCCGCCGGCGCTCGCGCGGGCGGCGGGGCGGGGGGAAGCGCCTCCCCGCCCGCCGCGGCCGTCGCCGGCGCCCCGTCCACCTCGGGGACGAAGCCTCGTGCGAAGGCGTCGCGGTCGAAGCTCTCGTCCGGCTCGGCGATCGCGGCGAGCAGCGACCCGATCGGCACCGTGTTGCCCGGCTCTACGTACACCGCGGCGAGCGTTCCCGCCGTGAACGCCTCGACCTCGACCTGGACCTTCTCCGACTCGATGACGAGCAGGACCTGGCCCTTCGCGACCGTCTCGCCGGGCTTCGCCTTCCACTCCACCACCGTTCCCTCGACCATCGTCAGGCCGAGGCGGGGCATCGTCACTGCGGTAGCCATGCGCGAGGCGTCGTGCGCAGCGCGGGATCAGCTCTCGAGCGCGGAGTGGACCGCCTCGACCACCCGCGCCGGCGTCGGAATGTACGCGTCCTCGAGCACCGGGCTGAACGGCACCGGCGCGTGCGGGGACGTGACCCGCCGGATCGGCCCGCGCAGCAGGTCGAAGCCCTTGTCCGCCGCCAGCGCCGAGATGTCGGCGGCGATGCCGCAGCGCGGCGGCGCTTCGTCGACGACCACGAGGTAGCCGGTCTTGCCGAGGGATGCGAGCACGCTGTCCTCGTCGAGCGGGGAGAGCGAGCGCAGGTCGATGATCTCGGCGTCGATGCCTTCCGCCGCCAGCGACTTGGCGGCCGCCAGAGAGGTCTCCACCATCTTGCCGCACGCGACGATCGTCACCGAGCCGCCCGCGCGCGCGACCGCGGCCTTGCCGAGCGGCACCGTGTAGAACTCCTCGGGAACCTCGCCGGTCATGGTGTAGAGCGACTTCGGCTCACAGAAGATCACCGGATCGTCGTCGGCGATCGCCGCGAGCAGCAGTCCCTTGGCATCGTACGGATTCGACGGCACGACGGTCTTCAAGCCGGGAATCGCGGTGGTCATGGGATAGAGCGTTTGCGAGTGCTGCGCCGCGGCGCGCAGGCCCGCGCCGATCATCGTACGCACCACGAGCGGCACCTTGGCCTTGCCGCCGAACATGTAACGGAGCTTGGCCGCCTGGTTCAGCAGCTGGTCGAGGCAGACGCCGATGAAGTCCATGAACATCAGCTCGGCGACCGGGCGCAGGCCGGTGGTGGCGGCGCCGACCGCCATGCCGACCAGGCCGGTCTCGCTGATCGGCGTGTCGATCACGCGCTGCGCGCCGAAGCGGCCGATCAGGCCCTTGGTGGCGCCCATCACGCCGCCCCACGCGTCCTCCTTCTGCCCGGCCCCGCCGGCGACGTCCTCGCCGAGCACGATGACGTTGGGGTCGCGCTCCATCGCCTGGAAGAGCGCCTCGTTGATCGCCTGCACGAACGCGCACTTGCGGGTCGCCATGACGCACTCTCCTTCAGGCCGAATACTGCACGTAGACGTCGGTCAAGAGATCGGCGAGCTCGGGCGCCGGGCTGGCCTCGGCGAACTTGACGGCCTCGGCGATGGCCCGGGCGACCTGATCGTCCGCGGCCCGCAGCTCGCTCGTCGTGACCTTCCCCGAGGAGACGACGCGCTTTTCGAAGGCGTCGAGCGGGTCGCGAGTGGCGCGGACCTTCTCGCCCTCCTCCTTGGTGCGGTACGTCAGCGGGTCGCCGACGTAATGCCCGAAGTAGCGGTACGTCTTGCATTCCATCAGCGTTGGCCCTTCGCCGCGCCGCGCTCGCTCGACCGCGGCCCGGGCCTTGTCGAACACGTCGAAGAAGTCCATCCCCTCGACGACGACGCCCGGGATGCCGTAGCTCACCGCGCGCGCCGCGAGGTCGGGGATGTTCACGTGATACGCCACCGGCGTGGCCTCGCCGTAGCCGTTGTTCTCGATCACGAATACCACCGGCAGCTTGAGGATCGATGCGATGTTCACGCTCTCGTGGAACGCGCCCTGGTTGGTCGCGCCGTCGCCGAAGAAGGCCACGGCCACGCTGCCGGTCTTGCGCACCTTGGCGGACAGCGCGGCGCCGATCGCCAGCGGGATGCCGCCGCCGACGATGCCGTTGGCGCCGAGCATGCCCTTCCCCAGGTCGGCGATGTGCATCGAGCCGCCCTTGCCCTTGCAGACGCCCGATCGCTTGCCGAAGATCTCGGCCATCATGGCGTTCAGGTCGACGCCCTTGGCGATCGAATGACCGTGGCCGCGGTGGGTGCTGGTCACGTAGTCGTCGGCGCCGAGCGTGGCGCAGACGCCGGCGGCGACCGCCTCCTCGCCGGCATAGAGGTGGAGGAATCCCGGGACCCGTCCCGCTTGCGACAGCTCGTTCAGGGTTTGCTCGAAGCTGCGGATCGTCCGCATCGTACGGTAGGTATCGAGCAAGCGCTCGCGCGAAAGCTCCATGAGCGTCACCTCCGGGGGCCTTTCCTAGCAAAGGGCGCCCGCGAAGACCACCTCTACTCCTCCTCGACGCCTTTACTCCTCGGCGCGTTCCCTCTAGGTTCGGGCGGTGCGCCGTCGTCGAGTCCGCGCCGGGGTCGGCTTGCTGATCCTCGCTGCATTGTCGGGGGTCGGTTACCTCGTGCACTCGAGCCTCCGGGCGCAGAAGGGGAACCAGGTCGACCGCTCGAGCCTGGAAGGCATGCTTCCCGACGCGGTCCAATGGATCCAGAACTTCCACCGGATCGAGATCCGCGACGGCAAGAAGACGTGGGAGCTGCGGGCCGACGAGGCGCAGTACTTGCAAGACCAGAACCAGGTCGTCGTTCGCCGGCCCAACACCACGCTGTACACGAAGGAAGGCGAGAAGGTGACGGTGAGCGGAGACCTGGGCAGCGTGCAGTTCAAGGGCAGGGATTTGCAGAAGGCCGAGCTTCACGATAGCGTGGAAATTCGCGTTCGAGGTTTCGTGATTCGCGCCGACGATGCCGTCTACGACCGCGACGTGGATCGGATCGTCGCCCGCGGCCCGGTGACGATCGAAGGCGAGCGGCTTCGCGTGGCAGGCAACGACATGGTGGTCTTCGTCAAGGAGTCGCGCTTCGAGCTCACCAGGCCGGTGCGCGTGACGCTGCTGCCGAAGGCGCTCGAAGCTTCGCGTCGTTCCTGATCGTCCGCGATGCCCCGCCCCCCGGTTCGATCCGTCGCCTGTGGACTGATCCTCGCGTTTGCCGCCGCGGCATGGGCGGCCAACGTGGGGAAGAGGCAGGCGCTCAAACGTCCCCCGGGCGGGGCGGCCAAAGCGGCGAAAGCGAGCGCGCCCGCCGAGGCGACCGGCGCGGCGAAGACCAAGCCGCCCGGGGAGGCGGCCGACGCGGAGAAGACCAACGCGCCCACGGGCCCGCCCGCCGAGGCTGCGGGCGCCGAGTCGGCGTTTCCCGGCTTCGGCGCGTTCAGCTTCACGTCGAAGAAGGAGCCGGTCGAGATCACCTCGGAGAAGCTCGATTTCGACTACAAGGCGCGACGCGTCGTCTTTCACGGGAACGTGGAGGTCGTGCAGGGACAGATTCATCTCCGCAGCGACGTGCTCACCGTCGATTACCTGCAGGCCGGCGACGGCCAGCAATTGAAGGAAGTGACCGCCGACGGTCACGTGGCGATCACCCAGGGGCCGAAGAAGGCCACCGGGAAGCGCGCGGTCTTCGATCAGAGCAACCGCACGCTGGTGCTCAGCGGCGACGCCGTGCTCGAGGAGGGCGCGAACCAGGTGAACGGCGACCAGATCGTCGTGCACCCGGACGACTCGCGCATGGAGGTGCTCGGCCAGAACCGCCGCGTCAAGGTCATCCTCTTCCCCGGGCAGGGACCACTCGCGCAGGACGGGTCCGGCAGGACGCCCGCGACCGCCGGACCGGTCGCCGCGCCGACTCCGGCGGCCACGCCGGAAACGCAAACGAATGGACCGGGAAACAACTCTTAGAGCGGAGGACCTCGTCAAGAGCTATGCGGGCCGCACGGTCGTGAAAGGGGTATCGATCGAAGTGCGCGGCGGCGAGGTGGTGGGCCTGCTCGGACCGAACGGGGCGGGCAAGACGACGACGTTCTACATGATCGTCGGGCTGACCCGCCCGAACAGCGGCCGGGTGTTCCTCGGTGAAGAAGACGTGACCGAGCAGCCGATGTATCAGCGGGCGCGGGCGGGCATCAGCTACCTGCCGCAGGAAGCGTCGGTGTTTCGCAAGCTGACGGTCGAGGACAACATCCTGGCGATTCTCGAGACGCTCGACCTCACCCCGGCCGACCGCGAGGAGCGCCTGACCACGCTGCTCGACGAGCTGTCGATCGCGCACTTGCGCAAGAGCAAGGCGCACTCGCTGTCGGGCGGAGAGCGCCGGCGGCTGGAGATCACGCGGGCGCTGGTGATCTCGCCCGCGTTCATGCTGCTCGACGAGCCGTTCGCGGGCATCGACCCGCTGGCGGTGCTCGACATCCAGAACATCGTTGCGCAGTTGCGCGAGCGGGGGATCGGCGTCCTGATCACCGACCATAATGTTCGCGAGACCTTGGGAATTTGCGATCGAGCGTATATCCTGAACGACGGTGCGATCCTCGAAGAAGGAGATCCGGCGCAGATCGCCGCGAGCAAGAAGGCCCGCGAGATCTATCTCGGCGAGAAGTTCCGACTCTAGCGGCGGGCGCTGAGAGCGATGGGCCTCGAACCGAAGCTGTTCCAGAAGCTCTCGCAGCAGCTGGTGATGACGCCCCAGCTGCGTCAGGCCATCAAGATCCTGCAGGTCTCGCGCACCGAGCTCGACTCGCTGATCGAGACCGAGCTCGAGGAGAATCCGGTGCTGGAGGAGGGGGCCGCGGAGAAACCCGCGGTCGAGCTCGATGCCGAGGAGCCGCGCGTGGACGGCGTGATGGGCGAGGCCGAGCCCGCTGCCGAGGCGCCGAAGCCCGAGGCCGAGAGCGCCAAGGACCTGAAGGAGATCGACTGGGGCGATTACTTCGAGACCTACGGCAACGAGTTCCACGGCACCAGCCCGAACGACACCGATCCGGGAGACGACGACCGCCGGCCGTCGCTCGAGAACGTGCTCAGCAAGACCCAGGATCTGGTCGGCCATCTCGAGTGGCAGGTGCGCATGTCGACGTTCCGTCCCGAGGAGGAGCGGATCGCCGGGCTGATCATCGGCAACGTGGACAGCGACGGCTACCTCGGGGCTTCGGTCGAGGAGATCGCCAGCATCGCGGGGGTGGAGCCCGCCGCGGTCGAAGCGGTGCTGGCGAAGCTCCAGGAGTTCGATCCCCCCGGAGTGTGCGCCCGCGACCTGCGCGAGTGCCTGCTGACCCAGCTCCGCCAGCTCGGCGCCGCGGAGTCGCTCGCCGCCCGCATCGTGCGCGGCCATCTCGAGGCGCTGGAGAGCCGCCGGTTCGAGAAGCTCGCCCGGGATCTCGGCGTTCCCGTCGAGACCGTGGTCGCGGCCTCCAGGGTGGTGGCGTCGCTCGAGCCCAAGCCGGGGCGCAACTTCGGCGAGGACGAGGCCCGCTACGTGACGCCCGACGTGTTCGTCACCAAGGTCGGCGACGAGTACGTGATCAACCTGAACGACGACGGCCTGCCTTATCTGAGGGTCAGCAACTACTACCGGAGAATGCTCGGCTCCGATCCGTCCGGGGAGGCCAAGGGCTACATCCAGGAGAAGATGCGGGCGGCGAGCTGGCTCATCAAGAGCATCCAGCAGCGCCAGCGTACGATCTACCTGGTGACCCAGTCGATCGTGAAGTTCCAGCGGGACTTCTTCGAGCGGGGCATCGCCGGCTTGAAGCCCCTGGTGCTGAAGGACGTCGCGAACGACATCGGCATGCACGAATCGACGGTCAGCCGCGCCACGTCGAGCAAGTACGTCCACACGCCCCAGGGGACGTTCGAGCTCAAGTTCTTCTTCACCTCGAGCCTCCGAGCGGGGGCGGGAGAGGACGTCTCGTCGGAGAGCGTGAAGCAGCGCATTCGCGAGATCATCCACGCCGAGGACGGCCGTCGGCCCTACAGCGATCAGTACATCGCCGCGATGCTCGCCAAGGAGAACGTGGACATCGCCCGGCGCACGGTGGCGAAGTATCGGGAGATGATGGGCATCTTGCCGTCGTCGAAGCGCAAGCAGCCGTACTGATCGAATCGGTCACGATTCTCCCGCTGCCGCATGAAGATCCGAGATGAGATGCGTCCCCCGGCCGACGGCGCCGCGATGGCGGTGGCGACGTCGCGCCGTGCCGGCGTTTCGATCGACGGAGGTCCCATGGACGTGACGGTCACGTTCCGGCACATCGAGCCCACGGAGGCGCTGCGGAAGTACGCGCAGGACAAGCTCCAGCGGCTGTCGAAGTATCTGCACCGTCCGATGGACGCGCACGTGATCCTGTCCGTCCTGAAGAAGAGCCATCGCGCCGAGATCAACCTCTCGGCCAACGGCACGGCGTTGTTCTCCGAGCACGAGACCGGCGATCTGTACTCCGCCATCGACCTGGCCCTCGACAAGGTCGAGCGACAGGTGAAGAAGCTGAACGCCAAGCGCAAGAACCACCAGGCCGAGCACACCCTCCCGGGCCTGCGGCTGCAGGTGCTCTCGCCCGATCGCGTCGACGAGCGCGGCGTCCCGGAGATCATCCGCACCCGCCGGATTCCGGCCAAGCCGATGTCGGTCGAGGAGGCGGTGATGCAGATGGACTTGACGAACAACGAGTTCTTCGTCTTCCGCAACGCGCAGAGCGAGAGCCTCAGCGTGATCTACCGGCGGAAGGACGGCAATTTCGGCCTGATCGACTCCGAGGCGCCGTGACGATCGCGAGCGGGAGCGTCGGCGGATCCTCGGCCGTCGGCTCGCTCCCGAGGCCCCGTTCATGAAAATCCTCGACATCCTTCCGCCGCAGAGCGTCGTGTCGGATCTTCAGGGAGCCACCAAGCCCGACGTCCTGGCCGAGCTCGCCGCAGTGCTCGCCGCGAGCCATCCGGAGCTCGCCAAGGACCGGCTGGTCGAGGTGCTGCTCGAGCGCGAGAAGCTCGGCTCGACGGCGATCGGCGAGGGCATCGCGATTCCTCACGGCAAGATGCCGAAGCTCGCCGGGGTGGTCGCCGCGTTCGGTCGGAGCCGCGGCGGCGTCGACTTCCAGTCGCTCGACGGCGGACCGACGCAGCTCTTCTTCCTGCTGGTGGCTCCCGAGGATGCCTCGGGGGCGCACCTCAAGGCTCTCGCCCGCGTCTCGCGGCTGCTCCGCGACAAGGAGTTCCGGCGCCGGCTTCTCGAGGCGGAGGGCGCCGAGCGGATCTACGGGATCATCCAACAGGAAGACGACAAGTACTGATCGCCGCCGGCGCCGGGGTCTACGGGCCGCGACGGATTTCCGGTAGCCTGTGGGACGACGGCCGATGATTGCGCGGGTGACCATCGACGAGCTGTTCCGCGCCACGCGGGAAAGCCTCGGTCTCGAGCTGCGGGCGGGACGCCGGGGATTGACCCGGTCGGTGCAGGTGCCGCGCGTTCAGAAGCCGGGCCTCGCGCTGGCCGGATATCTGCCGCAGATCCACCCCGACCGCATCCAGGTGCTCGGCAACACCGAGATTTCCTACCTCGCGACCCTGCCGCGCGCCCGCGCCCGCGCCGCCGCGCGCACGCTGCTGCGCGCCGGCGTGGCCTGCGTCATCGTCACCAACGGCGCGCCCTTTCCCGCCTATCTCCGCGACGAGGCAGACCGGGCCGGAGTCACGCTGCTGCTCTCGCGGCTGCGCAGCGCCGAGCTGATTCGCGGCGTCACCGTGTGGCTCGAACGGCGGCTCGCCCCGCAGACGCAGCTGCACGGCGCGCTGCTCGAGGTCCTCCACCTCGGGGCGCTGATCCTCGGCAAGAGCGGCATCGGCAAGAGCGAGGCCGCCATCGATCTGGTCAGCCGCGGGCACCGCTTGGTGGCCGACGACGTGGTGGTCGTGCGCCGCGAGGGGCCGACCCAGCTGGTCGGCTCGAGCCCGCGCTTGCTCGGCCACCACATCGAGATCCGCGGGCTCGGCATCGCCGACGTGGCGGCGCTGTTCGGCCCGCTCGCGACGCTCGACGAGGCGCCGATCGACCTCGTGCTCGAGCTCGAGGAAACCGATCTCGGCGAGGACATCGAGCGGCTCGGGCTCGAAGAAGGCAGCCATCGCATCCTCGAGGTCGAGCGGCCGCTGGTTCGGATCCCGGTGCGGCCGGGGCGGCCGATCGCCGCGCTCGTCGAGGTGGCGGTGCGCAACCAGGTGTTGAAGCGCCGCGGCGTCTACAGCGCCCGCGAATTCTCCTCGCGTCTCGACGCGTTGCTCGCCGCGCGGGGCGCGGCAGGCAAGAAATCGGTGCGACGCGATGGCTGAGCACCCCCGGGTCGTGATCGTCACCGGCCTCTCGGGATCGGGAAAATCGACGGCGCTCCACGTGCTCGAGGATCTCGGCTTCTACTGCATCGACAACATGCCGGTGGTGCTGGTTCCGAAGTTCCTGGAGCTGTCCGAGAGCCTCGGCGGCAACATCCAGCGAGTCGCCTTCGGCATCGACCTGCGCGAGCGGGCTTTCTTCGGCGAGCTGCCCGCCGTCATCGATCAGGCGCGCCGGCAAGGCCAGCACATCGAGGTTCTGTTCCTCGATGCGGCGGACGACGTGCTGGTGCGACGGTTCAGCGAGACGCGCCGGCCGCATCCGCTCGCGGCAGGGGGCCCGCCGATCGACGGCATTCGCCGCGAACGCGAGCGGCTCTCGGCGGTGCGCGCCGCCGCCGATCGGATCCTCGACAGCACCGCGCTCACCGTGCACCAGCTGCGGGCCGAGCTGACGCGGGACTATGCCGAGCGCTCGACTCGAGACGGCATGTCGATGTTTCTCACGTCCTTCGGCTACAAGTTCGGCACGCCCGCCGACGCCGACATGGTCCTCGACGTCCGCTTCTTGCCCAACCCGTTCTTCGTCGAGGAGCTGCGCCCGCTCTGCGGCCTGGACGAGCCGGTGTCGCGGTACGTGCTCGAGCGCCCCGAGAGCACCGAGTTCCTCGGGCTCGTGCAGCGGTTGCTGCAGTTTCTGCTCCCCCGCTATCTTCAGGAGGGAAAGACCTATTTCACGGTCGCGCTCGGTTGCACCGGCGGCCGCCACCGGTCCGTGGTGCTGGCCGAGGAGGTCGGCCGGCGCCTGTCGGTGGCGGGCTACCGCGTGCAGGTGCGTCACCGCGACATCGCGAGGTGAGGTGAGGGAGGGGGAGAGGATGATCGCCGTCGTCGTCGTCACTCACGGCCGGTTGAGCGAGGAGATGGTCCGGACCCTGCAGGGTGTGGTCGGACGCGTGCCGCAAGTCGCGGCGGTGTCGACGCTGGACGACGATCCGGAGATCGTCCAGGCCAAGATCCGCGCCGCCGTGGAGCGCGTGGACGACGGCGAGGGCGCGCTGATTCTCACCGACATGTTGGGAGACACCGCGACCAATCTCAGCTTGCTGGTGGCGGGCGTCTCGCACGCCGAGGTGGTGGCGGGCGTCAACATGCCGATGCTGGTCAAGGCGGCGAGCGCGCGCCGGTCGATGGGCCTGCGGGAGCTCGCGGCGTTCATCCGCGAGTACGGCCGGGATCACATATTCTGGGCGAGCGAGCGAGGCGTCTCGCCGAACGGAGCGGCGCGCCGATGAGCGATCCGCGGACGCCGGTGCAGCGGGCCTCGTTCCTCATCCAGAACCGTCTCGGTCTGCACGCGCGCGCGGCCGCGCTGTTCGTGCAGACCGTGGCGCCGCTCGACGCCGACGTCCGCGTCAGCAAGGACGGCGAGACCGTCAACGGCAAGAGCATCATGGGGCTGATGATGCTCGCGGCCGGGAAGGGGAGCTCGATCGACGTCGAGGCGCGCGGGCCCGCGGCGCAGGAGGCGATCCGCGCGCTCGGCGCCCTGATCGCCGACAAGTTCCGCGAGGCCGAATGAGCGTCCGGTCCGGACAGAGCATTGATTGTCCGCGGACGATCGGATAGCTACTGGCGCTTTCCTCGCAACGCGCGAGGTGGAGGGACCTCATGGCCCTGAAAGACTTCTTCTTCACCTCGGAGTCCGTCTCCGAGGGACATCCGGACAAGATGTGCGACCAGATCTCGGACGCGATCCTGGACGCGCTGATCGCCGAGGACGCCGGCAGCCGCGTGGCGTGCGAGACGCTGGCGAAGACCGGGATGGTCGTGGTGGCCGGGGAGATCACTTCGAGGGCGATGGTGAGCTATCCCGACATCGTGCGCGGGGTGGTGCGCGACATCGGCTACACGTCCTCGGAGATGGGCTTCGACGCCGATACCTGCGCGGTACTGGTGGCGCTGGATCGGCAGTCGAGCGACATCGCCATGGGAGTCGATTCCTCGGAGCAGAAGGAGCAGGGCGCCGGCGATCAGGGCATGATGTTCGGCTTCGCGTGCGACGAGTCGCCCGAGCTGATGCCACTGCCGATCCAGATGGCGCACGATCTCGTCAAGCATCTGGCCGAGATCCGCAAGCAGGGGCGGTACGGTTTCCTGCGTCCGGATGCGAAATCGCAGGTGACCGTGCAGTACCGGGACGGTAAGCCGGTGCGCGTCGACTCGGTGGTGATCTCGACCCAGCACGCGCCCGAGGTCTCCAGCCAGACGCTGCGCGAGATGGTGGTCGAGGAGGTGATCAAGAAGATCATTCCGGCGCAGTACCTCGACGGCAAGACCAAGTATCACGTGAACCCGACCGGGCGGTTCGTGACCGGCGGCCCGAAGGGTGATTGCGGGCTCACCGGCCGGAAGATCATCGTCGACACCTACGGCGGCTACGGCCGCCACGGCGGCGGCGCGTTCTCGGGCAAGGATCCCTCGAAGGTCGATCGCAGCGCCGCCTACATGGCGCGCTACGCGGCGAAGAACGTGGTGGCGGCGGGGCTGGCCAAGAAATGCGAGGTGCAGGTCGCCTATGCGATCGGCGTCGCCCGGCCGCTCTCGGTGCTGGTCGACACGTTCGGCACCGGCCTCATCCCCGACGAGAAGATCGTGGAGCTGGTGACCAAGAACTTCGACCTGCGGCCCGCCGGGATCATCCAGACGCTCGACCTGAAGCGGCCGATCTATCAGGCGACGGCGGCCTACGGACATTTCGGCCGCAGTCCCGACGGCGGGAAGTTCCCGTGGGAGAAGACCGATCAGGTGGACAAGCTGCGCAAGGAAGGATGGTGAGAATGGGATCGAACGGACGGGGATACCACATCGCCGATCGGGGGCTGGCGAAGCGAGGGCTGAACCGGGTCGACTGGGCGGACCAGAGCATGCCCGTGCTGCGGCAGGTGCGGGACGAGTTCGCGCGCGCCCGGCCGCTCCAGGGCATCACCGTGGGCGCGTGTCTGCACGTCACGGCCGAGACCGCGAACCTGATGCGCGCCTTCCGGGCCGCCGGCGCCAAGGTGCTGCTGTGCGCTTCGAACCCGCTGTCGACGCAGGACGACACGGCGGCGGCGCTCGTCCGGGAAGGGATCCCGGTCTTCGCGATTCACGGCGAGGGCCACAAGACCTACTACGACCACCTGCGCGCCGTGCTCGACGCCCGGCCCGACGTGACGCTCGACGACGGAGCGGATCTCGTCTCGCTGCTGCACACGGAGTACGCTGAGAGCTCGCAGCGCGTGATCGCCAGCATGGAGGAGACGACCACCGGCGTGATCCGCCTGCGGGCGATGGCGGCGGACGGAATGCTGAAGATCCCCGTCGTCGCGGTGAACGACGCCGCCACCAAGCACCTCTTCGACAACCGCTACGGCACCGGGCAGTCGACGATCGACGGCATTCTGCGGGCGACGAGCGTGCTGCTCGCCGGCAAGAACCTGGTGGTCGCCGGCTACGGCTGGTGCGGCAAGGGCGTGGCCAGCCGCGCGCGTGGCATGGGCGCCAACGTGATCGTCACCGAGGTCGATCCCATCAAGGCGCTCGAGGCGGCGATGGACGGCTTGCGGGTGATGCCGATGAGCGAGGCGGCGGCGGTGGGCGACATCTTCGTCACGCTGACCGGGGATGCGCACGTGATCCGCAAGGAGCACCTCGCGCGGATGAAGGACGGCGCGCTGCTCGCCAACTCGGGGCACTTCGACGTCGAGATCGACATCAAGGCGCTGCGCGCGATGGCGAAGAAGGTGCTGAGGAACGTTCGCCCCTCGGTCGAGGGCTACGCGCTGAAGGACGGCCGGACGCTGTATCTGCTCGCCCAGGGCCGGCTGGTGAATCTCGCCGCCGCCGAGGGCCATCCCCCGGCGGTGATGGACATGAGCTTCGCGACGCAGGCGCTGATGACGCAGTGGGCGGCGAAGAACGGCCGCAAGAAGCGGCTCGAGGTCAAGGTGCACGACGTGCCGAAGGCGATCGAGGACCGCGTGGCGACCCTCAAGCTCGCCAGCATGTCGATCAAGATCGACCGGCTCACCGCCGAGCAGGAGCAGTACCTGCGGTCCTGGGATCAGGGGACCTGAGGCCCGGTTCGACCGACGATGCCGCCCCTCGGCGGCTCGCCGGATCGCCGCCGACAGCCCGCGATCTCCGCCCGGCGGACGGAGATCGCGGAGCGTCACAGATCGCAACCGCCCGCTCTCGGCGGGCGCTCACGCCTTCGCGGGGGCGCTCGCCAGGCGCGGCCGCACCTCGCGCTCGAAGCGGTCGAGGAACGAATCGACCTCCGCTCCGAAGGGGAGAGGCGTCACGAGCAACTCCTCGACGCCGGCAGCGGCCAGACGGTCCAAGTGCGCGGCCAGCTCGGGCGGCGGAGCCAGCACTCCCTGCAGATACCCGCCGGTCTCGAGATACCGCTCGCCGAAGCCGACGTATACGCGGGTGCTGATGGTGAAGCCGGCGAGCGAGCGGCCGTTGCCCGCGGCGGCGTCGCCCAGCCAGCGCACGCGCTCGGCGATCCCCTCCGGAGACAGCCGCGAGCCGTGCCAGCCGTCACCACGCTCGACGGCGCGCCGCATCGCCCGCCGGCTCGTGCCGCCCACCCAGAGCGGAACGCGGCCGCCGGTGGGCCGCGGCCCGAAGCGCATGCCCGAGACGGAGAAGAAGCTCCCGTGAAACTCCGGCTGCTCGCTCGCCCAGAGCGCGCGCATCAGATCGATCGCCTCGTCGGTGTACTCGCCGCGTCGCTCCCACGGCGCGCCCAGGGCGCGAAACTCGGCCTCGAGCCAGCCGCTCGCCACGCCGGCCACGACGCGGCCTCCGCAGAGCCGGTCGAGCGTGGCGAGCTGCTTGGCGAGCTGGACGGGATGGCGGTACGGCAGGACGAGGACGCTCGTGCCGATGCGGATCGAGCGCGTGCTGGCCGCCACCCAGACGAGGAGGGTCACGGGATCGTCGAGCTCGACCGGCGGCAGCTCCCCGCCCGAGGCGGGGACGAGGGCATGATCGCTCACCCAGAGCGAATCCCACCCGGCCTCCTCTGCGCGGCGCGCGATGCGTACGATCTCGCTCGGCGGCGCGCCGGTCTGCGGTAAGTGCAAGCCGATCCTCAAGGCACTCGGCAGGTTGCCAGATCGCCGAGCGACGGGAAAGAAGCTCCGCAAGCACTCGTCGCGGCTCCGCTCGCGCCGGGAAACGGCGCCGGCGCCGATCGCGCGGCGTTCGACGCGAAGAGCGGAAGGCGGCGAAGATCGGCCGGCGCGCCGTTTGCGCTCGCCGGCCGCCGGATGTAATCGGTTCGGACGAGACTCATGGCGCCGCGCGCCGAGCGCGGCCGATGGGGTTGGAGGTCGGTGAATGCGAAGGCTGGTTCTGCTCTGCACGCTCGTCGGGGTGATCGGCTGTGCGCCGGAGCCGGCGCGGCCCCCCGCGCCTCCGCCCGCGCCGCAGCCGCTACCCGATCCCTTCTTCGTCCACCGCGTCGAGCATGCCGGCGAGACGCTCGGAGAGATCGCCCGCTGGTACACCGGCAAGTACGGCAACTGGCTGATCCTCACCAAGCCGGTGAATGCCGATCTCGAGGGGTGCTGCGCGAAGCTCGACATCGGGCGCGAGGTGAAGATCCCCCGCCATCTGGCGATCCGCACGGAGCCCATGCCGGCGCCGAAGAAGAAGGTCGTCTCCAGGCCGACCGAGCGGCGGAAGGCGAAGTCGGCGGAAACCGAGCCGCCGAATGTGATCGGCGAGGCGCCGCCCCCGCCCGACGAGTTCATCTCGGAGGAACCTCCTCCGGCACCGGAGGAGGCGCCTCCCGCGATCATCGGTCCGAAGTAAGGCCCGCTCGGAGCGCCGCCGCGGTCCGCCGCGGATGGCTGCGGCACTCGACGGATGGCCGCGCGCCGCCGTTCTCCGATCTCGCCTCGCGCGCCGCCGCTACTAGCCCGGCGAGCGGGTAGCGGCCGGTCTTCGCTCCTCGATCCAGCGGTTGAAGCGCGGCTTCCGCTTCTCCTGGAACGCCTTCACGCCCTCAGCGGCGTCGGGGTGATGGTCGCTGACCGCCGTCTTCGCCGCGATCTCGTCGAGCGCCTGAGCGAACGTCATCTCGGCGGCGTTGTAGATCGACCGCTTCAGCATTCGCATCGCGACTTGCGGTCCTTCCGCGAGCTCGCGGGCGAGACCCATCGCTCGGGGCATCAGTTCCGCGGGCGGCACCACCTCGTGGACGAGACCGAGATCCAGGGCCTCGGCGGCCGAGACGATCCGCTTCCGCATCAGGAAGTCCATCGTCTTCGCCACACCGATCCGTTCCACGAGAAGGAACTGCCCGCCCTCGTCGGGCAGGAATCCGAAGCGGAGCGTCGCGCTGCCGAGCTTCGCCTCCGTGGAGGCGACGGCGAAGTCACAGGCGAGGGCGAGCGAGAGGCCGGTCTGGATCGCCAGGCCGTTGACGGCGGCGATCGTCAGCTTGTCGAGATTCCTCACCGCCAGGTTCAGCGGCTGCGACAGCGCTCGAAGCCCGTTGTACGTTCCCGTCGGGTGATTGTGTCCCGGCGGGATGTCGGGGACGAGCGCCCGGGCGCCCGGGTACTCGACGGCGCGGCCGGTGATGTCGTCGCCGGCGCAGAACGCCCTTCCGGAGCCGGTGAGGACGATCACGCGGATCGCGTCGTCCATCTGCGCCTGGAGAAGCGTCTCGACCAGGTCGCGTTTCATCTGGGGCGTCGTGCCGTTCAGGCGTTCCGGCCGGTCGAACGTCACGAGCGCGATCCCGGGGTCGTGGATCGATACTTCGAAGCCGCGGAATTTTCCGGTCTCCATGGTCCTCTCCAAGGTCGGGCCGCCGGGCCGGGCGGCACACGGACGAAAAAGGATCCTGCCGATCCTAGCAAACCGGCGGGGTGGCGTCGCGCGGCGGGCTCGCACGCCACGAAAGCGGCCGCCCGTCCGTCCGACGGATCGGGCTCGGAGCTCGGCGGCGACCCGGTTCGCCCCGCCCGACACGTTCGGCTAAGAACACGGACGTGTGGTCGCGGATCGCCCTGCTGGCGTCGAGCGTGCTCGCGAGCCTGGCGCTTCTCGAGATCGCCGTGCGGGTCGTGACTGCCTTCGACCGGAACTACCTGGAGGAGGTCGGCGAGAGCCGAGCGC
>JACPRU010000048.1 GCA_016189835.1 Deltaproteobacteria bacterium
CACGCTCGTCCTGCTCGGGCAGGTGCTCGAGCTGTCGGCGCGCCGGCGCACCGGAGCGGCGATCCGCGCGCTGCTCGGCCTGGCGCCGAAGACCGCCCGCCGGCTGGCCGACGACGCCACCGAGACCGACGTCTCGCTCGACGACGTCGGGGTCGGCGATCGACTGCGGGTCCGCCCCGGAGAGAAGGTTCCGGTTGATGGCGTGGTGCTCGAGGGCCGGAGCAACGTCGACGAGTCGATGGTCACCGGCGAGCCCATCCCGGTCGAGAAGCGCACCGGCGACCGGCTGATCGGCGCGACCGTCAACGGCACCGGCTCGCTCGTCATGCGCGCCGAGCGGGTGGGTGCGGAGACCCTGCTGTCGCGCATCGTAGACATGGTCGCGCAGGCGCAGCGGAGCCGCGCGCCGATCCAGAGGCTCGCCGACGTGGTGGCCTCCTACTTCGTGCCCGCGGTCGTCGGGATGGCCGTGCTGAGCTTCTGCGCGTGGGCGGCGATGGGACCCGAGCCGCGCCTCGCCTACGCCCTGCTGAACTCGGTCGCCGTGCTGATCATCGCCTGCCCGTGCGCGCTGGGGCTCGCCACGCCGATGTCGGTCATGGTCGCCACCGGCAGGGGCGCGACGTTCGGCGTGCTGTTCCGCGACGCCGAGGCGATCGAGGTCCTGCGTCAGGTCGATACGCTGGTGCTCGACAAGACCGGCACGCTGACCGAAGGCAAGCCCCGCCTCGTCTCCGTGCTGCCGGCCGAGGGCGAGAGCGAAGCGTCGCTCGTCCGGCTCGTGGCCAGCCTCGAGCGCGCCAGCGAGCACCCGCTGGCGGCGGCGATCGTCGCCGGCGCGGCCGAGCGCGGCATCGCGCTCGGCGCGGTGAGCGATTTCGCCTCGCATACCGGCAAGGGCGTGACCGGCGTCGTCGACGGCCGCCGCGTCGCGGTCGGCACCCGCGCGCTCTTCGACGACCTCGGCGTCGCGCACGGCGCCTTCGCCGAGCAGGCGCAGGCCCTGCGCGGCGACGCGCAGACCGTGATGTTCGTTGCGCTCGAGGGACGCATCGGCGGCCTCGTCGGCGTGGCCGATCCGATCAAGCCGACGTCCGCGCCGGCGGTGCGTGCGCTGCACGCCGAGGGCCTGCGCATCGTCATGCTCACCGGCGACAGCGCGACCACCGCCCGAGCCGTGGCCCGCCGGCTCGACATCGACGAGGTAATCGCCGAGGTGCTGCCCGACCAGAAGGCCGAGGTGGTGCGGCGGCTGCAGCGCGAGGGGCGGCGCGTCGCCATGGCGGGCGACGGCATCAACGACGCCCCGGCGCTGGCGCAGGCCGAGGTGGGGATCGCCATGGGGACCGGCACCGACGTCGCCATGGAGAGCGCGGGCGTGACGCTCGTCAAGGGCGACCTGCGAGGCATCGTGCGGGCCCGCAAGCTCTCGCAGGCGACGATGCGCAACATCCGCCAGAACCTGTTCTTCGCCTTCGTCTATAACGCGCTCGGCGTGCCGATCGCGGCGGGCGCGCTGTATCCGTTCTTCGGCCTGCTGCTCTCGCCGATGATCGCCGCCGCGGCGATGAGCCTGAGCTCGGTGTCGGTGATCGGCAACGCGCTGCGGCTGCGGGGCGTCGATCCATGACGAGCCGCGCGAGGGACGCTGGTCCGCCGCCGGCGGCGCACCGAAGGATCTTATGAAGCGGCTGCTCGTCGTTCTGTTCGTGGCCGTCGGCCTCGCGGCGACGGTCGTGGCGGCATCGTTCTGGGCGCTCGTGCTGCACGGCTTCGACGCTCGACGGCGGCCGTCCGCGGTCGAGGCGTTCTTCGCCCGCCACGTGCGGCGCCTGGCGATTCCGGCCGCGGATCGCCGAGCGCCGAACCCGGTCGAGCGCACGGTGGACGTGCTGCGCGAGGCTAGCCAGCACTTCGCCGACCACTGCGCCTCTTGCCACGGCAACGACGGCGCCGGAGACACGGACATCGGCGGCGGGCTCTACCCGCCGCCGCCCGACATGCGCCGGGAAGCCACCCAGTCGCTCTCCGACGGCGAGCTGTTCTACGTCATTCACAACGGCGTTCCGTTCACCGGCATGCCCGCCTGGGGGCAGGGCGACGCCGCGCGGGACCTCGACAGCTGGACGCTCGTGCATTTCATCCGTCATCTTCCGGAGATCTCGGCCGAGGAGATCGCCGAGATGGAGCGGCGGAACCCGAAGAGCGCCGAGGAGCGGCAGGAAGAGGACGAGGAGCGCCGTTTCCTCGAGGGAGACGACGCCGCGGGCGCACCCGCCGCAGGTCGCCATCGCCACTGAACGGAAGGAGAACACGTCCATGCTCGACAAGCTCGTGATCGCGCTCTGCGGCGTGCTGCTCGCCCTGCCGAACGCGGCACTCGCCCACGGCGGCAGCACGCACCTCAAGGGGACCCTGGAGTCGGCGAGCGCGGATCAGATCGTCGTCAAGGACGAGCGTGGAGCGGTTCATCCCATCCGCCTCGATTCCAAGACGCGCTACCGCACGAGCAGCGGAGGCGTCGCCCAGCCTTCCGAGCTGCGCGCCGGGGACCGCGTCGTCGTTCACGTCGGAGTCGAGGCGAAGCAGTCCACGGCGCTCGAGATCCGCTTCGGCCCTGGCCCCGGCGACCGGCCTTGAGCGGCGCTTCTCAAAACTTGCGAATCGCCGCCTCGCCGTTCCCAACGGTGGGAACGGCAGCGGCTCATTCGTGCGTGCCGAGGATCGCGCGCCCGCCGGGAAGCGATGCGGCCGTTGTCAGACTCCTCCCGAAGTGGCACTCGTCGTGCGGAGTCGCGGAGGTGATCGAATGAAGATCAAACGCATCCTCGTCCCGGTCGACTTTTCCGCGACCTCGCTCGCGGCGCTCGACGCGGCCATCGACCTGTCGCGGGCCCTCGACGCCTCGCTCGAGATCCTCTGCGTGGTCGAGCCGTTCGTGTACGCCCCGCTCGCCGGCCCCGCGGTCGACCTGAGCGCCATCCGCGTGCGGCAGGAGCGCATCGCCCGCCGCCGGCTCGGTGCGCTCGAGCGGCGGCTCGCCAAGCGCCGCGTGCGCTGTCGCGCCGAGCTCCGCCTCGGCAATCCCTATCGGACGATCGTCGAGCGCGCGACCAAGCTCCCGGCGGAGCTGGTGGTGATGGGCACGCAAGGCCGCAGCGGGCTCTCGCACCTGCTGCTCGGCAGCGTGGCGGAGCGCGTGGTGCGCTCGGCTCCCTGTCCCGTCCTGACCGTGCGGGCGCGGCCGAAGGCCGCGCGCAGGCGGCCGAAGAAGCGCTGATCCCCACTCGCGCCGGCAAGAGGCCCCCGATGCACCGCTTTCTCGAGCTTCACGTCGAAGACTTCATGACCCGATCCGTGGTGACGATCTCTCCCGCCGCGACGATCGCCGAGGCGCAGCGGCTGTTCGTCGAGCACGACTTCAACTGCCTGCCGGTGGTGCGGGACGGCAAGCTCGTCGGCGTGCTCACCAAGCTCGACCTCTTGAAGGCATTCCGCTTCCGCATGACGCACGTGGTCCCCCCCTACGCGTCGATCGTCGCCGAGCCCGTGCGCACGGTGATGACCGAGGACCCCGCGACGGTGCGTCCCGACGCGCCGCTCACTCGCGTGCTGGAGAAGATGGTGAACACCCGTTTTCGCAGCTTTCCGGTCGTGCTCGGCGACGAGCTGGTCGGCATCATCTCCCGCGAGGACGTGATGCGCGGCCTGCTGAGCGTCGCCCGCGGCGAAGCGTAGAGCCGGGCAGGTGCCGGACCGACGACACCGTGACCCGAGGCGCGCCGAGTGATCGGAGTCGTCGTCCTCGGAATGCACCGCAGCGGGACCTCCGCCGTGACCCGCGCCGTGAACCTTCTCGGCGCTGCGCTGGGCGACGTCCGCGACCGGATGCCGCCGCGCGAGGACAATCCGAGCGGCTTCTGGGAAAGCGCGTCGCTGACGGCGCTCAACGACGAGCTGCTCGAGGCCTTGGATGCCCAGTGGAGCGCGCCGGTCTCGCCGCGGGCCTTGCGGGAAGGCCTGGCTCGCCTCTCCTGCTTTCGCGAGCGCGCGGGCGAGGCGCTGCGCGCGGTCTTCCCGGCCCCCCGCTCGGTGTGGAAGGACCCGCGCCTGTCGATCACGCTGCCGTTCTGGCTCCCGCTGCTGGAGCCCGCCCCCGTCTTCATACTCACCCACCGCAACCCTCTGGAGATCGCCGCGTCGCTCGCGGTGCGCAACGGCTTCTCGAAGGCGTTGTCGCTGGCACTCTGGGAGCGCTACGTGCGGTCGGCGCTCGAGCACGTGCAGGGCCGTGCGGCGTTCGTGGTGCGCTTCACCGACCTGCTCGAGGATCGCGCCCGCTGCCTGGCCGAGCTGCGGAGCTTCCTCGTTCGTCATGACGCCGCCGCCGGCCTGGACGCCTCGGTCGAGGAGAGCGCGGGGGACATCGATCCTCGGCTCCGCCATCACGTGCGGGCGGCGGCGTCCTTCGCGAACGACCACGACGCGTCGCCGGAGCAGAAGGATCTCCACGGCGTGCTCGAGCGAATCGCCGGGTCGCACGACCGGCTCGGCGTTCCCCGACCGCCCGGCGAAACGCCGTGGGCCACGGAGATCATCGAGGAGCGCCGCCGGCGCTTGCGCCAGGAACGCCTTGGGGCAGCCGACGCCGAGGCCGAGCGCGGCCGCAGCGACCGCCTGCAACAGCAGCTCGACGACCTCCGGCGGTGCAGCGCGGAAGAGGTGCGGCGGCTCTCGACGCTGATCGGCGAGCGCGACGACCTGATCGCCGAGCAAGAGGCGCGGCTGCGGCGGCTCAGGCAGGGCCTGCCGGGTCGCCTCGCGCGCTGGATTCTGGCGTCGCACGTGCGCCGACGGCACTCGGGCTGAGAGCAGAGGAGGTGGAACATGAAGAAGATACGCTTCGCGCTGCTGCGCGGCGTCTGCCAGACGCCGGCATACGTCGCTTACGAGAAGGGCTTTCTCGCCGACGAAGGACTGGATGCCGAGCTGAGCATCGCGCCTACGGCCTGGATGGTTCCCGAGCAGCTGCTCGGCGGGCAAAGTGATTTCGCCGTCATCCCCTGGACGCGCGTGGCCGCCGCGCTGCCCGGAGAAGCTCCGCTCAAGCTGCTGTGCGGATCGGGACGCGAGGAGGCGGTCATCGTCGTCCGCAAGGGGCTGGGGATATCGGACGTGCGCACCGTCGCCATCCCGCGCGAAGGCGGCATGAAGGACCTCACGGCGATGGGCCTCATCCACAGTCTCGGCTGGGAGCGGTGCGAGCTGCGCCGTTTTCCCTCGGGGGACGGCGCGATCATCGCGTTCGTCGGCGAGGGGGCGGACGCCGCCTCGATGGTCGAACCGTACGCGGCGATGATGGAGCGTCTCGGAATCGGCGTGGCGGTGCGCCGCACCGGAGACGTCTGGCCCGGAGCGCCCGGATGCTCGCTCTCGGCGAGCGCCGCGCTCATCGCCAGCGACCCGGACCTCGTGCAGCGCGTGGTCGACGCGTACCTGAGGGCGGCGACGTTCGTGCACGACGACCCGCAGGAAGCGGCACGACTCGCCGCCCCCTACATCGGCGTGCACGCGGACACCGTTCGCCGGGCGCTCGCCGTCAATCGGCCCGACGTCGACGCCGTTCGCAACCGCGATGCGATGGAGGCGATCCTCGCGCTCATGCAGAGGCTCGGATACGTCGCCGAGCCGCCGCGGGGATTCGCCGACCTTCGCTTCCTCGATCACGCGCAGGCGAGGCGCGGGGCCGGCCAGGCTCGTGGCTGAAGCGCTGCTCGCGTTCTCGCGCGAGGATACGCGGCAATCGATCGCTTCGCGGTTCCGGCAAGTGGTCCGCCGGGCGGCGGAGCGGGCGGCGATCCGCGACGGCGAGCGGACCCTCACTTACGCGGAGCTCGATCGCTCGTCGGACCGGATCGCCGCGGCGCTGCGGCGCCACTTCGCCGGGGATCACCCCGCGGTCGCGCTCCTCCTTCCCCACGAGGCGAGCGCCCTCCTCGGGCTGCTCGGCGTCGCCAAGAGCGCCGCGGTCTACGTGCCGCTGGACGTCGAATGGCCGCGCGAGCGTCTCGACGATCTGCTGTGCGACGCCGAGGCCGCGGCCGCCCTGACCGACCGGCGCGGCGCCGCCGTGCTCGAGCGGTTGCCGAACTGGCGCGGACGGATCGTCGTCATCGACGAGGCGCTCGACCACCCGGCGGAGCTCGAGGCGAGCGAAGCGCCGTCTCCCGACGCACCCGCTTGCCTCTACTACACCTCGGGATCCACCGGCAGGCCGAAGGGCATCTTGGTCCACCAAGCGGCGGTGCTGAGCGATGCGCGCAACTACGCGTGCGCGATCGAGATCGGCGGCACGGACCGGCTCGCGTGGCTGTCGCCGCTCGCCTTCGCGGCATCGAAGCTGCCGATCTTCGGAGCGCTGGCGACCGGCGCCTGCGTTCTGCCGTTCTCGGTGAAGCGACGAGGCGTGCCGGAGTTGGCGGAATGGATGCGACGGGAAGGGATCACGGTGCTTTCGTGCGTCCCGACGCTGTTCCGCGAGCTCGCGGGGCAACTGCCCGACGGCGAGAACCTTCCCGCGCTGCGCGCCGTGAAGCTCGGCGGCGAGCCGGTGCTCTGCACGGACGCGGAGCTCTTTCGCCGCAAGCTCCATCGGCGATGCGTCCTGGTGAACGGCCTCGGCATCTCCGAGGCGTCCGGCACCGTCTGCTTCTATCACTGGAGCGGCGGCGCGATCCCGGACGGGCCGACGCTGCCGCTCGGATATCCGGTCGACGGAGTCGAGATCGTCCTCCTGGACGACGCCGGCCGGCCGGTCCCGCCGGGCCGGCCGGGCGAGATCGCCGTGCGCTCTCGGCAGCTGGCGCTCGGGTACTGGCGCATGCCGGAGATGACGCGCGCGAAGTTCATCGAGCCGGCGGACGGCGCCGGCGCGCGGACGTTCCGGTCCGGAGATCTCGGCCGGATCTCCGGCGACGGTTGCCTGGTCGGGCTCGGCCGAAAGGACTCCACCTACAAGATCCGGGGGCAGAGGGTCGACGCCGCCGAAGTGGACGCGGCGATGCTCGCCCTCGGCGAGGTGATCCAGGTCGCCACGGTGGCTCGCGAGCTGGCGAACGGGCCGAAGCTCGTCTCGTTCGTCGTCCCGGCTCCCGGCAAGACGCCTTCGACTGCGGAGATTCGCCGCCGGCTGCGGCGGCGACTCCCCGATTTCATGATCCCGTCACTGCTCGTGTGCCTGCCGTCGCTGCCGCTGCTGCCGAACGGCAAGGTCGACGCCGCCGTGCTCGCGTCGATGGATCTCCCGTCGCCCGACGGCGGTGCGGGGGTGGCACCGCGCGACCCGCTGGAGCACCAGCTGTTGCACGTCTGGGAGAGCGTTCTGCGCGTGAAGCGGCTCGGGGTGACGGACGACTTCTTCGACGTCGGCGGCGATTCTCTCGATGCCGCCCGCATCTTCGCGACGATCGAGCGCCGGCTTCGCATCAACCTTCCGCTCGCCGAGCTGGCCCGTCATTCGACGATCGAGTCGCTGGCCCGCGCGATCCGGGAGGGTGACGTGCAGGCCGCGGGCAGGACCGCGGTCCTGCTGAACGCGGGAGAGGGCCGCCTGCCGTTCTTCTGCGTGCCGGGGGCGGGCTCGGATGCGTTCGCGCTGCTCGATCTGTCGCGCCACCTCGGTCCGGAGCAGACGTTCTACTCGTTCCGCTACCCGGCGATCGACGGCACCCGGCCCGTTTACTCGACCGTCGAGGAGATGGCCGGGCGCTTTCTGCGGGACGTCCGGGCGATCCAGCCCGCCAGCCCGTACCGTCTCGGCGGCACCTCGTTCGGCGGCGTGGTGGCGTTCGAGATGGCGAGGCAGCTGACGGCGGGCGGCGAGCGGGTGGCGCTGCTCGCGCTGCTCGACACCCACGGGCCCGGTTACCCGCGGCTGCGCCGCGGCGTGCTTCCCCGGCGCCTCCCGCTGCTGGCTCTTCGCTGGCTCCTGCCGATCGGCCGCAAGGAGGAGCGCACCTGGGCGAGCCTGCGCGCGGGGATCCGCGAGCGATGGAATCGCCTGCGCGCGCTGGCCGACCTCGCGACGCCGTTTCTCCGATCGCCGCCGCGGTACGAGCTTCGCTTCCTCTACCTCCAGGAGATCTGTTTTCGCGCCCAGCGCCGCTATCGCTTCCCGCGCTACGACGGACCGGTCCACCTCTTTCGCGCGGCGCAGCAACCGCCCGCATCCCTCTACGACCTGCGCGAGGATCTGGGTTGGCGGACGCTCGTGCCGGCGGGTCTCGAGATCGCCGAGATTCCCGGCTACCACGGCGCGCACATCCGCGAGCCGCACGTCCGCACGCTGGCGGCGAAGCTCGGCACGAAGCTCGCCGAAGCCAGCCGCCGACCGCGGGGCGGCTTCCCGGAGCTCACGCCGCGCACGCGGGAGATCTGGAACGAGATGGGCTCGTGGTGGGACGACCTAGTCGGGGAAGAAGGCAATCCCGCCTCGCGCGACCTGCTCGTGCCGGCCGTCGACCGCCTGCTCGCGGCCTCCCCGGGAGAGTGGGTCCTCGACGTCGCCTGCGGCAACGGCTGGTACGGCCGTCGCCTGGCACGATCGGGCGCCCGCGTGGTCGGCTTCGACTTCAGCGAGGTGCTGATCGGGCACGCCAGAGCGCGCAGCGCGAGAGCGAGCCTGGACGTCGCCTATCACGTGCTGGACGCGACCAAGACGGAGCCGTTGATGAAGCTCGGCGAACGCCGCTTCGACGCCGCGGTGTGCTTCATGGCGCTGATGGACATGACGCAGGTGGAGCCGCTGTTCGCCGCGCTGTCGCGCCTGCTGAAACCGGGGGGACGGTTCGTGTTCGCGATCGTCCACCCGCAAGCCGACGGCCTCGCGAACGCTTCGCCGGCGGAGCCGCTCACCGGCATCGGCCTCCCCGGCCAGCCGCTGTCCAACTACTACTTCCACCGGCCGCTGCCGATGCTGCTCGAGGCGGCCGCCGGAGCGGGCTTCGCGCTCGAGGCGCGGGAGGAGCCGCGGGCCGTCCGGCCCGACGGCCCGCCCGAGAGCGCTCCCATGGCGTTCTTCGTCGGCCGGATGCGCTCGAACGGCGCCGCGTAGAGCCGCTCGCCTCGGCGCTCCCCCGGCCGCGAGGATCCTCGTCGCAACGAGGCCGGCAATCACGGTCACGGCTGCGGATCGCGCGACGGCCTCGGCGCCGCCGGCGAGACTTCCGCTCCTTGGGCCGCGATCCGGATGCGCGCGTCGACCACCACCGCTCCGCGGCCGGGCTCGAGCACCAGCACCGGGTTGAGATCGAGCTCGGCGATCTCCGGTGCCGCCTCGACGAGCGCGGAGACGCGGCGGACCAGCTCGACCAGCGCCTCGCGGTCGCCGGGCGGCGCGCCGCGGAAGCCTTCGAGGAGCCGCCGCAAGCGGAGCCCGTCGATCATCTCCCGCGCGTCGACGTCGCTGACCGGGGTCAGGCGGAACGCGACGTCGTTCACCACCTCGACGAGCCGGCCGCCGAACCCGCAGGCGACCAGTGGCCCGAACGTCGGCTCAACGGTGACGCCGACCAGCGCCTCGATGCCGCCCCGCACCTCGCGCTGCAGCAGCACCCCCTCGAGGCGGGCACCGGCCCGCGTCATCCGCTCCTCGAGCGACCGCACCGCCTCCGCCACGTCCCGCGCGGAGCGCAAACCCAGGATCACGCCGCCGACGTCGCTCTTGTGCAGCACGCCGGACGCGACGGCCTTGGCCACCAGCGGGTAGCCGAGCCGCTCGGCCGTGGCCACCGCGTCGGCGGCAGCCGCCTGCTCTGCGGCCGCCGTGTCGACTCCGGAGGCGAGCAGCAGCATCGCGACGTCGCGCGCCGACAACCAGCCGGATCCGCCCTGCGCGGCGGCGCGATCGACCACCGCGCGGATCGCGCTGTGCGCGGTGCGATCGAGCTGCCACACCTCGCCGCGCGGCCGCCGGCGCCAGCTCGCGTAGCGCTCGGCCGCGGCCAAGCTGAGTACCGCGTTCTCGGGGAAGCGGTAGACGGGGATCCGGCCCCGGCGCTCGGCGTCGGCCGGCGCGACGTGCTGCGAGGTGACGAACACCGACAGCACCGGCTTGCGCGCGTCGATCGCCGCGGCGCCCCGCGCGATCGCCCGGGCCACGTCGTTCGGCGCCGCCTGCGGCGTCGGCACGTTGATCGCGACCAGCGCGTCGACGTTGGGGTCGGCGCCGACCAGCTCGATCGCGCGCGCGTACTCCTCGGGCCCCGCCGAGGCGATCATGTCGATCGGGTTCGCCAGCGACGCGTGGCGCGGCAGGAAGCCGCGCAGCCGCTCCACCGTCGGCGCCGCCAGGCTCGGAAACTCCAGTCCGCGCCCCTCGGCGGCGTCGGCGAACAGGATGCCCGGGCCGCCGGCATTGGTGACCACCGCCACCCGCGGTCCGGGCGGCAGCGGCTGGGTGGCCAGCAAGGCGGCCACGTCGAACAGCTGCTCGGTGGTGTCGGCGCGGATCACGCCCGCCTGCTCGAACAGCGCATCGACCGCCACGTCGAGGCTGGCGAGCGCGCCCGAGTGGCTCGACGCCGCCCGGCGGCCGACGGCGGAGCGACCCGCCTTGACGGCGACGATCGGCTTGCGCCGCGCCAGCTCGGGAGCGAGCCGGGCGAACTTCCGGGGGTTTCCGAAGCTCTCGAGGTAGAGCAGCACCACCGCCGTGCGCGGGTCTTCGAGCCAGTAGCAGAGCAGATCGTTGCCCGACACGTCGGCCTTGTTGCCGACCGAGACGAAGCTCGACACGCCGAGGCCGCGCTCGCGCGCCAGGTCGAGCAGCGCGAGACCGAGCGCGCCGCTCTGCGACAGCGCTCCGAGGTTGCCGATCGGCGGCGTCCCCGGGGCGAACGTCGCGTTCAGCGCGATCTCCGGATCGGTGTTGAGGATGCCGAGGCAGTTCGGCCCGACCAGCCGCATCCCCGTGCCGCGCACCAGCTCGCGGAGCTGCTGCTGGGCGTCTCGTCCCTCGGAGGAGGCCTCGGCGAACCCCGCCGAGATCACCACCACCCCGGCGGCGCCCGCCTGGGCGGCGGCGCCGACGGCGGCGGCGACCGCCGGCGGCGGCACGGCGACGACCACCAGGTCGACGGCGGCGCCGATCGCGGCCAGCGAGGGATGGCAGCGCAGGCCGTCGATCTCTCGAGCCTGCGGATTCACCGGATAGATCGCCCCGCGGAAGCCGCCTTGCCGCAGGTTCGCCACCAGCGTGTGCCCGATGCTTCCCGGCCGGCGGGAGGCGCCGACCACCGCGACCGAGCGAGGCCGCAGCAGCCGGGCGATGCTGTGCGCCGCGGCGGCGCGTTCGCGCTCGAGGGCGACCTCGGCCGAACGCTCGGTCTCCGCGGTGGAGAACGACAGATGCACCACGCCCGCACCGACCGAGCGCTTCACCACGAAACCGCTCTTGGCGAACACCTCGAGCATGCGGTTGTTCTCGCCGAGCACGTCGGCCTCGAACTCTTCGATGCCGCCGCGGCGCGCCGCGCGCGCCAGCTCCTCGAGCAGGACCGTACCGACGCCCCGGCCCTGATGCGCGTCGGAGATCGCGAAGGCGACTTCCGCCCGGCGCGGCGAGGCCGCCGCCCCGGACACCACCGCGTAGCGGCCGACGCCGATGATCTTCTCCCGTGCGCCCGAGCCGAGCGTAGCGACGAAGCCGACCCGGTCGACGAAGTCGAGCTCGGTGAAGCGCCGCAGCTCCTCCTCGCTCAGCCGCTTCTTCGCCCCGAAGAACCGAAAGTAGACCGAGCTGGCGCTGAGCGAGGCGAAGTGGTCGAGCAGGCGCTGCTTGTCGTCGGCGCGGATCGCCCGCAAACGGATCGAGCCGCCGTCGCGCAGGATGCGATCGGCGTGGAACTCGCGGAGCTCTGTGGCGAAGGTCGGCATGGTCGAGTCGCCCCGGGCGACGCGTCGAGCCCGAAGATCACTCGGTCGACGACGTAGCGATTTCCCGTGGCTTCGGTCAACCGGACGGCGGCCCGGCGGCAGGCACTTGCGTTCGAGACCCCGGGCGGGAGATCGTCAGGACGTGCAGCTGGCGCACCCGGAAAGGCTCGACCACTGAGCGGCGCGGCCAAGAAGCTGCTCGTGCCCTGGGGCGCGCTCGTCGCCGTGGTGCTCGCCGGCACCGTCGGCTACCGGGTGTTCGAGCGGCTCTCGTGGACCGACGCCGTCTATCTCGCGGTCGTCACGATCTCCACGGTCGGCTACGGGGACATCGTCCCGCGCACCCCGGTCGGCCGGCTGTTCACCGTCTTCCTCATCCTCAGCGGGGTGGGGGTGGCGCTCTACCTGCTCGGCAGCCTTGCCGAGCTGGTGCTCGAGGGCAGGCTGCGCGAGCTGCTCGGGAGAGGTGCGATGGAGCGTGAAATCGGCAAGCTGAACGGACACGTGATCGTCTGCGGCTACGGCCGCTTCGGGAAGGCGGTGGCCGACGAGCTGGCGCGCAGCAGGACGGACGTGGTGGTGATCGACGTCGATCCGCAGAGCGAAGAGGATCTGAAGCGCGCGGCGCTGCCCTACCTGATCGGCTCGGCGCTGTCGGACGAGGTGCTGAGCCGCGCCGGCGTCGCCCGGGCGCGCGCGATCGTCGTCGCCACCGCGTCGGATTCCGACAACGTCTTCATCACGCTCTCCGCCCGCGAGCAAAACCCGTCGATCCGCATCCACTCGCGCGCCGAGACCGAGGCCGGCATCCGCCGCCTGCGGCTGGCCGGCGCCGACCAGGTGATCTCCGCCTATCAGACGGGCGGAACGCGCATCGCGGCATCGATCCTGCGCCCGGCCGTGGTCGACTTCCTGGAGATCTCGAGCCCGGCGCGCGGCGAGGAAGTGGCGATCGAGGAGATCCGCATCTCGCCGGGCTCCGGGCTGGAGGGACGCGCGATCCGAGCCATCGAGCACGACCACCCTCGGCTGCGCGTCGTGGCGATCAAGCGCGGCGAGGAGCCGATCCGCATCGTCCCCGACCCTTCGACCCAGGTCGGCGGCGGCGATTTCCTGGTCGTGGTCGGCGAGCGGCAGGGGCTCGAGCAACTCGCCCAAATGGCAGGCCGCGCCTGAGGCCCGTCAACCGCCGCGCACCGCGGTCAGGCGCCGGTAGATCTCGGGCAAGCGGCGCGGCAGATCGCCGAGCTCGCCGATCACCGCGTAGCCGTTCGGTCCGAACATGCGCGGCAGATAGCTCGACGCCTGGCGATCGACGGCGAGGCAGAACACGCTCACTCCCTGCAGCCGCGCCTCGGCGGCCGCCTGGCGCGTATCCTCGATGCCGTAGAGTCCCGCGTACTCGTCCTCGTCGTTGGGCTTGCCGTCGGAGAGCACGAGCAGCAGCCGCACGCGGGAGGGCTCGCGGCAAAGCGCCGCGGTGAGATGGCGCAGCGGGGCGCCGAGCCGCGTCAGCCCGTCGCCGTGAGCGCCGGCGATGCGCCGCCCGACGAGCGTCTCGCAGGCCTCGCCGAACGCCTTGATCCGCGCCACCCGGACGTTTCTCGGACCCTGCCCCGAGAACGCGAAGACCGCGTGACGGTCGCCGAGCCCCGAGAGCGCGCTGCAGAACACCAGCGCGGCCTCCTTCTCGACGTCGATCACGCGCTTCGAGCCGCTCGCCCAGGATTCGGTCGATCCGGTCGCGTCCACCAGCAACGCGACCGAAACGTCGCGACGAAGCGGGCGCTCGCTGGCATACAGCCGCTCGCTGGCCGGGCGCCCGGCGGCGCGATCGGCGAAGTCCTCGACGTAGGCGTCGAGGTCGACCTCCTCGCCGTCGCGCTCGTGGCGCCGACGCTCGCGCCGCGGGCGCAGTTGCTCGAAGCGGCGCCGGACTTCTTCGAGGAGGCGCCGCTCCGCGTCGAGCGTGCGCTCGACCCAGCCGGCGTCGCCCGCGGAGGCGAGCGATTCGCGGACCACGGCGTATCCGGGCCGGTAGGCTCCGCTGCGGAAATCCCACTCCGGATAGGCGAGCGCTGCGGGCGCCGGGTCGCGCGCGGCGCTCGAGCCGCCAGCGTCACGCCGCTCGCTCTCCGCCTCGAGCACCTCGCGCACGGGGCCAGCGTCGCGCACGCGGGAAACCTCGCCGAGGCGCTCGAGCTCGGAGGACAGGGCGTCGAGGTCGAGATCCTCCGCGTCGTCTCGCGGGCGCGCGAGGCCGGCGGGGTCCTGCACGCTCTGCGGCGGATCGCCGAACGGCAGGACGAGCGGCCCGGTGCGCTCGCTCGGCTGCTCGGCGGCGGCGTGCCGCGCCTCGATGCGGCGCGAGAGCCGCCGCGAGCGAAGCGGCGGGCGCTCGCCGCCGGCCGGCGCGGTCGCCGCGACCGCATCGAGATCCGGGCGCGGACAGCCCCAGTGCGGCACCGGCGCCACGCCGCGGTACTCCCCGCCCGCCGTGAACGGCGGCGCCGCGGCCGCGCGCCGCGCCCAGGCGGCCACCGCCGGCGCGCTCGATTCCGCTTCCGGCGGCTGCGGCAAGAGGCCGAGCGAATCGCCGAGCGCCGCTTCCAGCACCCGCCGCAGGCAGTGCTCCACGGCGCGCTCGCGAGCCGAGAGCCTCGCCGGCTCGGGGCGCCGCGCGAGAGCGAAGCGCCGCGCGCGCCGCAGCGCCTCGGCTAGACCGGGCAGCTCGGCCGCCACCGCGGCGTCGGCGAGCGCCCCCTCGGCGATCCAGTGAAGATCGCGCGCCAGCGGCGCGCGCGGACCGGCCGCGATCGCTCCGCGGGCGAGCCGCGCGCCGAGCGTGAGCGCCGCCAGGCGAAGCAGCTCGCCCCCGTCGATGTCGCGCCCCGAGAGGTCGAGGCGGCGCGGCAGGAAGATCCCTTCGCCGTCGCTGAACGCTTCGGCGCGGGGCTCGTGCTGCCACGGCGCCAGGCCCCCCAGGCGGCGCGCCAGCCAGCTCGGGCGCGGCGGCGCGTCGCAGGGAACGATCGGCCAGTCGCGATCGAAGGCCGCCCGCACCAGCAGCTCGAGCCGCCGGCGTCGCTCGGCGAGCGAAGTCCCGCCCGGCGCGCTCGGCGGAAGCCATCGGTGCCACAGCCGGCGGGCGGCGGCGCTGGCGCGCTCGGCGGCGTCGAGCAGGACGTCCTCGGCCTCGGGCATCCCCGTTCCGCCGCGCCTAGACGATCACCGCGTGCACCAGCTCGCGGATCGCGCCGAGCAGCTCCGGATCGTCGGAGAGCGGCGCGGCGATCGCCGTCTCGCAGGCGCGTCGCCTCTCCACCCCGCTGGCGACCAGACAGGCAGCGTGCACCAGCAGCCGTGTGCTCGCCACCTCGACGAGGCCCCGGTCGCGCAGACGCCGCACGCGCTCGGCCAGCCGGACGAGCTCGACGGCCACCGCGCGCTCCACGCCCGCCTCGCGCCGCACGATCTCGATCTCCTGCTCCGGGGTGGAAAAGTCGAAGTCGAGGGCGACGAAGCGCTGCCGGGTGGATGGCTTCAAATCCTTCATCACGTTCTGGTAGCCCGGGTTGTACGACACGACGAGCTGGAAGTCGGGGTGCGCCACGACCAGCTCTGCCGCCTTCTCGAGCGGCAGCAGACGCCGGTCGTCGGTGAGCGGATGGATGGCCACCACCGTATCGGGCCGCGCCTCGACGATCTCGTCGAGATAGCAGATCGCTCCGTCGCGCGCCGCCGTCGTGAGCGGGCCGTCCTGCCAGACGGTCTCGCCGCCGCGCACGATCCAGCGGCCGGTGAGATCGTTCGCCGAGAGATCGTCGTGGCAGGCGACGGTCACCAGCGGCCGGCCGAGCCGCCAGGCCATGTGGCGCACGAAGCGGGTCTTGCCGCAGCCGGTCGGGCCCTTGAGCAGGATCGGCAGCCGACGCCGGTGGGCGGCCTCGAACAGCGCGACCTCGTCGCCGCGCGGCAGATAGAACGGCTCCTCGCGCGGGCGCTCGAGCGCGCCGCCCGCCGGCGGCGGGGCGGCGAGCGGGGCTCCGCTGCGCGCCTCAGCTCGCACGGGAGGCCGCGGGGAGACGCTTCGGCGGCCCCGCCGAGACGAAGTCCCAGAGGAACGCGACGGCCCCGCCGGCGAACAGCACGGCGGTGGCCAGCCACATCAGATAGTGCACCTGAATCTTCTTCTGGGTCTCGAGGAAGCCGAAGCCCATGATGCGCTCGAGGTACGTCTGGGTGAGGCCCGCCGCGCCGATCGCCATGGTCATGCCGAACATGCCGCCGACCATCAGCCAGAAGGCCGCCAGGCCGAGGCGCGTCTGGCGCTGCTCGTCGCGCACGCCGGTGAGCGCCGGCAGCGCGTAGCTGATGATCGCCAGCACGATCATCGCGTAGGCGCCGAAGAACGCCATGTGCCCGTGCATGGTGGTGATGTGCGTGCCATGCGTCCAGCGGTTCACCTGCGGCCAGGTGTGCGCGAAGCCGAGCAGTCCCGCGCCGAGCGTCGAGAACAGCGCCGAGCCGACGGTCCAGTGCACGGCGATCGCGTTGGGATGGCCGAGACCGGAGCGGCGGATGACGGTGTAGGCGTAAATCGTCATCGCCAGGAAGGCGAGCGGCTCGAGCGCCGAGAACACCCCGCCGATCCACAGCCAGTACGCGGGAACGCCGATCCAGTAATAGTGATGGCCGGTGCCGAGAATGCCCGAAAGGAACGTGAGGCCGACGATCACGTACAGCCACTTCTCCATCACCTCGCGATCGGCCCCCGACAGGCGGATCAGCAGGAACGCGAGGATCGCGCCCATCACCAGCTCCCACACCCCCTCCACCCAGAGGTGAACCACCCACCAGCGGTAGAAGCGGTCGAGCGTGTAGTTGTCGAAATGGACGAGCCCGGGAAGGAAGAGCAGCGCGGTCGCGGTGAGCCCGCCGATCAGGATTCCTTCGGTGGTGGTGAACCGCCCGGCCTGGCGAATCGTCAGCAGCAAGTTGCCGAGGAAGAGCAGCATCACCACCACCACGCCGAACTTGAGCGGTAGCGGCATCTCGAGCAGCTTGCGTCCCTCGGTGATGCCGAACAGGTAGCCGACGACCGTGGTCACGCCGATCGCGAGCCACAGCGCGAGCTGCACGTAGGCGAGCCGCGTGCTCCAAATCTCGGTGCGCGACTCCTCGGGCACCATGTAGTAGGCCGCGCCCATGAAGCCGGTGAGGATCCACACCAGCAGCAGATTGGTGTGGATCGCCTTGGTGGTGGCGAAGTTCATCACGCCGAGCAGCGGGTCGGGACCGAGGAACTTGGCGAGCGAGAGAAAGCCGAAGACGAGCTGCAAGCCGAACAGCAGCACCGCGGCGAGGAAGTAGGCGTAGGCGACGCGCTGCGAATCGTACGTCATCGTGAGTCCCTCCGCGCGCGGCTCAACGCAAGGTCTTCAGGTAGGCGACCAGGTCGGCGACCTGCTCGGGCTTCAACGTCTTGGAGTACGTGTCCGGCATCAACGACGTCCCCTCCGGCGTGGCGTAGCGGCCGCCGGGAGTGACGAACGCGCTCGGCGCGAGGATCGACTCCTTGAGGTAGTCGTCGGGGCTCTTCGAGGCGCCCTTGTAGGCGGGGTCCTGGACGCGCTCCACGGAGCGTTCCACGAGCCCCGACAGCGCGGGCCCGACCAGCGTCACCCCGGATTCGATCGAGTGGCACGTCGCGCAGGCGCCCGCGCCGTCGAACAGCGCCTTGCCGCGGCTCTCCGGCCGATCGGATTCGGCGACGCCGGAAACCCCCGGCATTCCCCGCGGCGCGACGCCCGCCACCAGGATCGGGCGCGGCGGCCAGCCGTTGGTGTCGATCTGGCCGACCCAGCCGAGGAAGGCGACGACTTCCGCGATCTCCTCGCCCGACAGCCCGAGCGTCGGCATCAGCCGGCCGTCCCGCTCCTCGGAGTAGAAGCGGGAGGGGTCGTCGAGAAACTGCGCGAGATACGCCGCCCCCCGCTGTTCGACGATCTTCGTCAGGTCCGGCGCGAAGTAGGCCCCCTCGCCGAGCAGCGTGTGGCAGTTCTCGCAGTTGTAGCGGGCCCACACCGCGCCGCCCCGCCGGACCTGCGCCGTCAGCTTCTCCTCGTGCGTGCGGTGCGCGATCGTACCGTGCGTCTGCAGGGTGAGCAGCACGAACGCGGCGCTGAATACGATCGTGCCGCCGAAGAAGAAGTTGCGCGTCGTCGCCTTCGTCATCGCGGGTCTTCCTCCTTCCCGGTGCCCACGCGCCGCATCGCGCGCAGCGTTTCCAGCAGCGCGAGCCCGAACGCGCCGAGCCCGGCGGCCGCGGCGGCGATCACGGCGATATCGGCCGCCAGCGGCTCCCCCGACCGCCCGAGCAGCGGGGCGGCCAGCACGAGCGCGATGCCGGTCAGAACCAGGCCGGCGATCGCCAGGTCGGCACGGACCGCCAACGCTCAGACTCCGATGCGCGGCAGGTTCACCAGGCCGATGACGACCGCGAAGAGGGCCGCGGCCAGCACCAGCACGATGGTCAGCCCGCCGAGAACCTTCAGCCCCGCACCGGCTCTCGCGCTCGCAGAACGCTCATCCATCATGCCCACCTCCGGGAACGCAAACCGGGCGATTGAATCACCGCTCTCGACCACAGGTCAACCGGAGAACCGGGCAAGACCGCGAAGTCGTGCCCCGGCAGCTCAGTCCGCGCCGGCGATGCCGAGCTCCTCGATCTTGCGGTAGAGCGAGGAGAGACTGACGCCGAGGAGATCGGCGGCTTTGCGCTTGTCGTTGCCGGTGCGGCCGAGGACGTTCTCGATGTGGCCGCGCTCGTAGGCGCGGATGGCTTCTTTCAGGTTGTCGCCGACGGCCGGCAGCGCGGCGCCCTCCTGCGCCACCGCGCGCGGCAGGTCGGCGGGTGTGATCCACTCGCCGTCGCCGAGGATCATCGCGTGCTCGATCGCGTTCTCGAGCTCGCGGATGTTGCCCTTCCAGGGCAGCGACATCATCAGCTTCATGGTCGCGTTGTTCACTCCCTTGAAGGACTTGTTGAGCTCGACGTTCTGGCGGCGCACCAGGTACTCGACGAGCTGGGGAACGTCCTCGCGCCGCTCGCGGAGCGGAGGGATCTGGATGTTGACGACGTTCAGCCGATAGTAGAGATCCTCGCGGAACCGTTGTTCCTCGACCGCCTTGCGCAGATCGCGGTTGGTGGCGGCGAGGATGCGCACGTCGACGCGGACCGGCGTGTTGGAGCCGACGGGCAGGACCTCCTTCAGGGCGATCGCGCGCAGCAGCTTCACCTGCAGGTTCGCGGGCAAGTCGCCGATCTCGTCGAGAAAGATCGTGCCGCCGCGTGCCCTCTGGAAGAGCCCTTCGTTGGCGGCCAGCGCGCCGGTGAACGCCCCCTTGGCGTGCCCGAAGAGCTGGCTCTCGAGGAGGTTCTCGGGGATCGCCGCGCAATTCACGGGCAGGAACAGCTTGTCGTGCAGACGGCTGTAATGGTGAATCGCTCGCGCGACGACTTCCTTGCCGACGCCGCTCTCGCCGGTGATGAGCACGGTGCTCGGCGTGGGAGCGACCTTGCGAATCAGCTCGAGGATCGCGCGCATCGCCGGGCTGCGGCCGATGATCATCTGCTCGAAGTCGTAGCGCGAGTCGAGCTCGCGCCGCAGCATCTGCGTCTCCCAGGCGAGCTGGCGCACCTCGAACAGCCGGCCGACCTTGCCGAGCACGTCCTCGAGGATCAACGGCTTCAGGATGTAGTCGTGCGCGCCTTGGCGCAGCGCTTCGACGGCGGTCTCGATGGAGGCGTAGGCGGTGACCAGCAGCACCAGCGTCTGCGGCGCACGCTCGCGGACCCGCCGCAGCACCGCGAGGCCGTCGGCGCCCGGCATGCGCAGGTCGGTGACGACGACGTCGTAGTCGTTCCCGTCGACGGCCGTCAGCGCTGCCCTGCCGTCCGCCGCCGTGTCGACCGCGTAGCCCTCCTGGCGGAGGACCTCGGCCAGGCTCTCGCGGATGCTGCTCTCGTCGTCGGCGAGGAGGATCCTGCCCCGGGGAGCGTCTTCGGTCTTGGGCATCCCCGCTGCTTCTAGCATCGCTGACGGTCTTCCTCCATCCGGTGTCTCACAGCATGGGCAGCGCGATGCTCACCGTCGTTCCCGCTCCCGGGCGGCTCTCCACGGCGAGTCGCCCGCCGTGCGCGTGCACGATCCATTCGCTCACCACCAACCCGAGCCCTCCTCCGCTCGGTTTGGTGCTGTAGAAGATGCTGAAGATCTTTCCCTGCTCGGCGGGCGAAATGCCCGGGCCCGTGTCGGACAGGCTCACCACGGCCTCGAGATCCCGCGCGGCGACGGCGACGCGCAACCGGCCTCCGCCTGGCATCGCCTCGTAGGCATTGGTCGCCACCCGCTCCAAGACCTCGGTCAGCCGGCCGGGATCGGCGAACACCGCGGGGCGGCCGGACACCTCGCACGAGATCTCGACGGCTCGCTGCGCCGCCCGCGGCTGCTGCTCGGCCACGAAGCGCTCGACGTGCGCGGCCAGCTCGACCGGGCGAAAGTCGAAATCGAAGCCCCGCGAGTATTCCTGGAACCGGCGGACCAATCGCTCGAGGCGTTTCACCACGCTCGAGATCTGCTCCAGCGTCGCGCTCGCCGACGCGGCCTCCTCGCCGTCCAGGCGCACGAGCCGCCGGCGCAGCAGCTCGAGGTGCAGGCCGAGGCTGTTCAGGGGATTGCCGATCTCGTGCGCCAGTCTTTGCGCCGTCGCCTTCAGCGACAGGATCTGCTCCGCGACGGTCTCGCGGTCGCGCGACCGCCACCTGCCGATCCAGCTCTCCTCGTAGGTCGCGAGCAGGATCGCCAGCTCGAGATCGAGCAGCTTGTCGAGCGAGACGGAGATGGCGGCGGCGCGCTCGGGGGTCTCGGCCAGCTCGCGGAAGATCCGCTCCGCGAGCTCGGTGCGCAGCACGTTCATGGCCGCGAACACCTGCTCGACCGGCAGTCCCTCCTCGACGTGGCGTCGGTCGACGCCGCGACGCGACGCGAAGTAGGCCTCGTCGTGACGGCCGGCCACCAGCTCGTCGAGCCAGGAGCGCAGCGTCTCCTTCAGGCGGGAGAGAAAACTCTCCGCGTCGGCGACGAGCGGGTCGGTCCGCGGCGCATCGAGCACGCAGGCGCGGAAGCGCTCGACGATCTCCTCCCAGCGCGGGGCGAGCACGCGACCCGCCTCGGCGACGTTGGCCACGTCGCGCGCCGAGAAGTCGACGTGGGTCTTCACTCGATCGAAGAAGTCCTCGCTGGCGACGAACCCGAGCGGTGGCTCCTTCATCGACGGGTGGGCGGTGCTCAGCACTCGAGGTCTGCGTCCCGTTCGGTCGCCGCGGGCTCGGCCTTCGACGCCAGCAGATCCCGCAGGCAAAGGAGGCAATCGGTCTCGGTGACGAGGCCGACGAGCCGGCCGTCCTCCACCACCGGCAGACAGCCGAACTTCTTGCGCACCATCAGATCGACGACCTCGGCGAGCTCGGCGTCCGGGCGCACGCTGGTCACGTCGCTCGACATCACCTGACGCACCGGGATCCCCGCCAGCCACTCGCGCTCCGTGCTGCGGCGCAGTCCGAATACCGAGGCGACCGAGGCGCGCAGCAGATCGCGCTGCGTCAGGATGCCGACCAGGCGCTCGTGCCGGTCCACGATCGGCAGATGACGGATGCGCCCGAGCGCCATCACGTTGTCGACGATGTCCAGGTCGTCATCAACGCGAAGCGTCAAGACGTCCTTCTGCATGATGTCCTTGGCTTTCATACGTCTCCTCGGAGCCGAGCCCCGCTGCCCGCCCAGTGAGCAAGCCCCGTACCGAGCGGGCGGGCGAGAAAAGCCCAGCAACCACGAGCCTGAGGCGGCTGGCTCCCCGTTTGCCTCGGGGAGTCGATTCCCGACGATGAGAAGCGGGTCTCTGCCGATTCCTAGGCCTGCGACGAGGCCTTCAGCGGCCCCGGAGCGCCCCCGGCGCGCCGCCTCACTTCGCCGGCGGCATTCCCGCCATGTCGATCGGCGCGTAGTAGTCGCGCTCGCCGAGCGCCTGCACCGCCTGCCAGAATTCGGGCCCGGCGTTCAGCTCGCCGACCGCGCCGGGATCGAGCATCCAATGGTTCCGTCGATAATTCCAGCTCTCCGGACGCAGCCGCACCGCCTCGGCCAGGTGGCGCTTGGCGGCCTCGAGCCGTCCCGCGCGGTAGAGGAACACGCCGAGGCGATATTCGGCAGCCGCGCGCGCGTGCTCGCCGGAGGGGCCGCGCACACGCCGCCGGACCTCCTCGGGTGCGAGCGCGTGCTCGCTGCGGTCTCCCTTCTCGACCCAGTCGCGCAGCGCATCGACGTAGACGCCGCGGCGCTTGCGGCCGAGCTCCGCCGCCTCGGGCGGAACCGTGAAGGTCGCCATGTCGAGCTTGCGGAAGGAATCGCCCGCCCCCGCCGGCTCCGCCGGACGGACGATCCGGCCGCGTTCGTCGATCCACACCGCCATCGGCACGTTGACGAGATCATAGAGCTCGGCGAGGAGATGCCGCTCGTCGATCAGACAGGGGAAGGTCGGCGCCGCGGCCCGCGCGACCAGCTCGGGACCCCAGCCCATCAGCTCCATCATCTCCTTCGGGCGGCTCGCCAGATCGCTCGGGCGGATCCATTCGCGGACCGCCGCGCCGCCCGCCGTGTCGAGCGCCACGGCGATCATTTCGAGCCCCTTCGGCGCGAGCTCGGCGTACAGTGCCTGCCAGACCGGCAGGTCGAAGCGGCACCCTCAATACGAGCCCCAGGAGAAGAGCAAGACCTTCTTGCCCCGGGAATCCGACAGCCGATGCAGCTTGCCGTCGAGATCGGGTAATTCGAAGTCGGGCGCCTCGAGCGAAAGCAGCGCGTCACGCCGGCGGGCGGCCGGAGCGCCGATCGCGACCACGCGGTTCTCGTCGTCCGTCGCCACCGGCTGCCCGAGGTGGGCGGCGAACCGGGCGAGGTCGATCTCGCCGCTGCTGGAGTCGTACCAGGCGGCGTCCGGCGGCTCGGGAACGCAGGTTTCGCCTCGACACAGTCCCTGTGGCTTGCGCTCCCATCCGGTGGCGCGAGCCAGCTCGGCGAGCGTCAAGCGAAGCGGGTTACGGTCGGCGCCCGACAGCGCGAACGGCTGGCGGTCCTCGTAGAGAAGGGTTGCCGTCATGATGGCGTCCTCCGTCGCCATCCTCTTGCACGTTCCGTAGATCCTGTCACGGGGATTGGAGGCGAAAACGCCATTGCCGTGTTGAAGGTTCGGATACCGGACGGGAAGCATCCGAGCCGGGCGCAGGAGGGCAGCGTGGAAAATCGGCGAACGCGGAGACATCGACCGGGGAGCTGGCTTTGGGCGGGCGCGCTCGCGGCCGCCGTCGCGACGGCGTGCGGCGGGAGCGGCGGGGGTTCGAGCTGCGACGGCCCACCTGCGATCGCCGGCCCCTGGTCCGGCGTGTTGAGCGACAGCTCCGCCGGAGGCGGCAGCCTCGACCTCGACTTCGACCAGTCGGACTGCTCGCTTTCCGGCACCTGGCAGGCGAGCTTCGCCGACGCATCGTTCGACGGCAGCGGGACGCTCACCGGCAGCGTCGACGGCGGCGATCTGACGATCTCGCTGCTCACCGAGGCGCCCGGCTCCTGCGACTACCGGGCGACGGGGAGCCTGCAAGGTACGGCCGAGATCGCCGGCAGCTACTCGACGTTCGGCACGAGCTGCTCCCGCAGCGGCACGTTCGACGTCCTCAGCCAGGCGACGCCCACGGCGCAGCCGACGGCCACGGCCGACGCGACGCCCACCGCCGAACCGACGGCCTCGGCCAGCCCGACGCCCACGCCCTGAGCTACCGGGAAGATGCGCGCGATGAAGGAGCCCCGGCGGATCGGCCTCGCCTCCCCGCGCTTCTGGAGCTTCCTGGTGGCGCAGTTCCTCGGCGCGGCCAACGACAACGCGTTCAAGGTGACGCTCGTGCTGCTGATCCTCGCCACCGTCCCCGACGAGGCCACGCAGGTGCTGTACTCGAGCTTGGCGACGGCCTTCTTTCCGATCCCGTTTCTGTTGTTCTCGCCGACCGCCGGATACCTGGCCGATCGCTTCCCGAAGCACCGGGTGCTGCTGTGGACCAAGCTCCCGGAGATCGCCGCCATGAGCCTCGCCACGCTCGGCTTCGCCGCGGCGAGCCTGCCGCTGCTGCTGCTCGCGCTGTTCCTGATGGCCACGCACAGCGCGTTCTTCAGCCCCGCGAAGTACGGCATCTTCCCGGAGGTCTTCGACAACCAGGACCTGTCGCTCGCCAACGGCATCCTCGAGCTGGCCACCAACCTGGCGATCCTCGCCGGGTCGATCGCGGGGGTCTACGTGTACAGCCTGTTCAAGACGACGCTCGCCTCGTGCGGCCTCACCTACGTCGCGGTGGCCGTGGCGGGCACCGCCGCGGTGCTGTTCGCGCCGCGCGCCCCGGCGGGAAACCCGAGCGCGCAGCTCGCCTGGAACCCGCTCGGCTCGGTGCGCCGCGACTGGCGGGAGGCGAGGAAGCGGCCCGTGCTCGTCTACACGCTGGTCGGCATCGCCTACTTCGGTTTCCTCGGGTCGCTGTTCCTCACGTTGATTCCGGTCTTCGGCAAGAACGTTCTCCGCCTCCCTGAGGAGCACGCCGGGATTCTGCTCGCCGTGCTGTCGATCGGCATCGCCGCCGGAGCGGTGATCGCCGGGCGGCTGTCGCGCGGCCACGTGGAGATCGGCCTGGTGCCGCTCGGCAGCCTCGGCATCTCGCTCTGCGCCTTCGACCTGGGACTGTTCGGCGGCGGCTCGTGGCGGCCGGCGCTCGGCGTGCCGGCCCGCGCCGCGGTCGATCTGGTGCTGCTCGGCCTCGCCGCCGGCTGCTTCATCGTGCCGCTCAACTCGCTGCTCCAGCAGCGCAGTCCCGAGGGCATGAAGGGGCGGCTGATCGCGTTCTCCAACGTGCTCACCTTCGCCGCCGTGCTCTGCGCGGCCGTGGTGCCGTGGTTCCTGACCGGCGTGCTCGGCCTGACCACCGCGCAGGTGATCCTGTCGAGCGCCTTTCTCACCGTGGGCGGCTCGCTCTACGTGATGAACCTGCTGCCCGACTTCCTGGTCCGGCTGATCCTGTGGCTCGCCACCAACACGATCTACCGGGTGCGCACCGTCGGCGCGGAGAACATCCCCCGCGAGGGCGCGCTGTTCGTCGCCAACCACGGCTCCTGGGTCGACTTCCTGCTGATCGGCGCCGCCTGCGACCGGATGATCCGCTTCTTGATGTTCCGCAAGTACTACGAGTGGCCCGCGCTCCACTGGTTCTTCCGCCGCATGGGCGTGATCCCGGTGGCCGGCGGCGATCCGCCGCACAGGACCGAGGAGTCGCTGGCGATCGCCGGCGAGCAGATCCGGCAGGGCCACACCGTGTGCATCTTCGCCGAGGGCGCGATCACCCGCACCGGCAACCTGCTCCCGTTCCGGCGCGGCTTCGAGCGCATCGCCGCCCACGCCCGATGCCCGATCGTGCCGATCTACGTCGACGGCGTCTGGGGGAGCATCTTCAGCTACGCGGGCGGCCGGTTCTTCTTCAAGCGGCCCAAGGGGCTGCGCCGGCCGATCACCGTGGTGTTCGGAACGCCGCTGGCGCCGACCGCGAAGGCGCACGAGGTGCGCGCCCGCATCCAGGAGCTGTCGGTGGAGGCGTTCGCGCTGCGCAAGCGGCGCCGGCGCCCGCTGGCGGTCGAGTGGCTGCGTGTGGTCGGCCGCTGCTGGAGTCGCCCGCAGCTCGTCGACGCCGCGGGCTCGCTCAGCTTCGGACGGACGCTGCGCCGGGCGCTGGCCTTGCGTCACGCGCTCTACGGCCGGACGCGCGGCGACGAGACCGTCGGTATCCTGCTGCCGCCCGGCATACCGGCGGCGCTCGCCAACTTCGCCACCGCGCTCGCCGGCCGCATCCCCGTGAACCTCGACGCCACGCCGCCCGGCGCCATCGCCCGCTCGATGGTCGAGACCGCGGAGATCTCGACCGTACTGTCGAACCGGTCCTATCTCGACGAGGTCGGGCTCGCCGCGGCGCTCGAGGGCCGGCGCATCGTCGACGTCGAGGCGGCGATCGCCGCCCTGCGGCCCTCGCCGCTCGCCGGCCTCGCCGCTCGCCTGCTGCCGGCCTCGCTCGCCGCCCGCTGGATCGTGCGTGGCGACCGGCGCGACGTCGATCGCACGGCGACGATCCTGTTCTCGTATCCCGCGGAAGCGCCGAACGAGCCGCGCGGAGCGGTGCTGTCGCATCACAATCTGCTATCCAATCTCGACGCCTTGCGTCAGGTCCTGGAGGTCAGCGAAGACGACGCGATCCTCGCGCTCCTGCCGTTCTCCAACGCCATGAGCTTCGCGACCTCGCTGTGGCTGCCGGCGCTCGCCGGCGCGCGCGCGGTCTACGGGCTGGCGCCGCGAGGGGGCCTGCTCGGCGAGCTGGTCGCCGAACAGCGGATCACGCTGCTGGCGCTGAGTCCGGCGCTGCTCGCGCTCGTCTGCGGGCAGCTCGAGCGCGCGCAGCTTCCCGCCCTGCGCTTCGCCGCGGCCGGCGGCGAGGACTTGCCCGAGGCGCTGCGGCAAGCGTTCACCGCCAAGTTCGGCGTCGAACCGCTCGAGGGCTACGGACGGCCCGAGTGCGCGCCGATCGTCTCGCTCAACGTCCCCGACGTGGAGCATGGCCGCGAGCGACAGGCGGGGGCGCGTCCGGGCACCACCGGGCATCCGCTGCCCGGCGTCTCGGTGCGCATCGTCGATCCGCTGAGCGGGCGGGTGCTGCCGCCGGGCAACGACGGCATCCTCTGGGTGCGCGGCCCCAACGTCATGAAGGGCTACGCGAAACGCCCCGGCGAGACCGCCGCCGTGCTGCGCGACGGCTGGTACGTGACCGGGGATCGCGCGCGGCTCGACGACGACGGCTTCCTCACCGTCTACTTCCCGCAGCCTCCGGGCCCGGCGGCCTGATCGATTCGCGGCGCTCGCTCGTCGAGACGGGGCGCCGCCCCGTCAGTGCATCTCCTGGCCGCCGGTCGTGTTGATCGCGCAGCCCGTGATGTAGCGGCCCTGGCGCGAAGCGAGGAACAGCACCAGGTCGGCGACATCCGCGGGCTTCTGGAACCGGCCGAGCGGAATCTGCGGCAAGATCGCCGCCTTGAGCTGCTCGACGCTCTGGCCGTGGTGTCTCGAGTAGGCCTCCCACAGGCCGCCCCTCAAGCCGAGCAGCGGCGTCTCCACCGTGCCCGGGCAGACCGAATTCACGGTGATCTGGTGCTCGCCGAGCTCCTTCGCCGCCACCTGGGTCAAGCCGACGATCGCGAACTTCGCCGCGCAGTATGCGCCGAGCAGCGGCCAGCCGGTCTTGCCGGCCTGGCTGGCGACGTTGACGATCGCCCCGCCCTCGCCCTGCCGGATCATCTGCTTGGCCGACTCGCGGATGCCGAGCATCGTGCCGAGCGCCATCACGTCGAGGTTCTGATGCCACGCCTCGACCGTGATCTCCGTCACCGGCACGAGGCCGAGACCGATGCCGGCGTTGTTCACCATGACGTCGAGCCGGCCGAAGCGCTCGACGGCGGCGCGCACCAGCCCCGCGACGTCTTTCTCCTCGGAGACGTCGGCGTAGACGATCTCGGCCTGCGTGCCCGCCGCGGCCAGGCTCTGGCGGATGCGCTCGATCTCGCTGCGCTCGGCGACCTGGTACTGGGGGAAGCGCTCGAACGGCCGGCCGATGTCGGACAGCACGATCTTCGCCCCTTCGCCGGCGAGCGCCCGCGCGATCGCCTCGCCGATGCCGCCGATGCGCCCCGCTCCGGTGACCACTGCGACCTTTCCGTCGAGTCCGGTGTCCATGGCTGTCTCCCCGTCGTGCCGACCGCTCGCGGTGTTGCTCGGATCGCCCCCCTAGCGCAAAACGCGGGCGCGCGCACCTCCCGGGGGGCGGCGTCGCAGCGACCAGAGAAGCGCCGCCACGCCGAACGTGATCGCCACGTCGGCCACGTTGAAGACGCCGGTGTGCAGCGGCCCCACCGAAACGATCGCGAAGTCGGTCACCCGGCCGCCGCGCGACAGGCGATCGAGGAGGTTGCTGGCCCCGCCGGCCAGCACCAGAGCGCCAGCCGCGAACGAGCGGGCGGAGATCCGCGGCGTGCGCAGCAGGTAGGCGAAGCCGGCGGCGAGGCCGAGCCCGAGCCCGACGCAGAAGACCGCGGAGCGCATCGGCTCGGGGAGCGAAGCGCCGAGGCTCAGGAACGCTCCCGGGTTCTCCACGAGTCGCAGCTGAAGGATACCGCCGGGCAGCGAGTAGGTGCGGGTCGGATGGAGCGTCACGCGCGCCAGCTGCTTCGCCCACTGATCGCAGCTCGCGGTCGAGGCGAGGATCGCCAGCAGCGCCAGCGGCCGGCCGAGCCGCGAGACCCGCGCCGTCGGTTCCTGCCGCATCACACCGCTCATCCGGCCCCCGGTGCCGGCCGGAACCACAGCCGAAAGGCGAGAGCGCCGAGCAGCGCCGCCGCCGCCGCGGCGGCGGCCGGCTCGCGGCTCGCGCTGCCCAGGAAGCTGAGGGTGAACGTCATCCAGAGGTAATACAGGCCGGTGGTGTGCAGCCGCTTCCAGCGCCGCTGGCCGAGCCAGGCCGCAGTGCGGTCGAACGAGGTCGCGGTCATCGCGGCGATGAACAGGTAGCCGATGCCGCCGAGCACGGCAACGTTCCAGCCCGGGCCCTGCCGGGCCACCACCGCGAGCCCGATGATCGCCAGCAGGTGAACCGCATGCGAGACGGCGAAAGAAACCCCGATGTAGCGCCGGTTCTCGACCAGCCAGCGGCTCGCCGGCCCGGGCCGGGCGACGCGGGCCGGGGTGGCGACGAACGCGGCGAGCAGCAACAGCGCCGAGGTGCGCGCGGTGGCTCGTAGCAGCGCCCCCATGCCCTGCGTGGTGAGACCGTGCGCGGTCACGATCGCAGCAGCCATGGTGACCAGAACGAGCGCCGCCCAGCCGACCAGCCGCCAGCCCTTCAACACGTCGCGGACACCCGCATCGGGGGCGGCTCAACCAGCGCCCGGGCGCCGGCGAGCGCGACGCGCGGCGAGCGCGGTGAGCGTTTCGCCGTGGCGCCGGCGCACCGTGCGCAGCAGCTCCACGCGCGCGCCCTCGCCGATGTTCGAGGGAATCAGGATCGGCGGGCCCCAGTCCCTTCCCGAGCGAACGTCGGCCCACCGAGCTCCATCCTTGCGATGGAAGTGCAGGAACGGAACCTGTCCGAGGTAGAAGATCCCCGGTCGCGGCTCGCTCACGCCGCGCAGGCGCCGGATGCCGGCGAGGACGCCCTTCAGGTCCCCAAGCTGATCGTAGGTGGAGCGCATCGGCGAACGGGCTCGGTCACGGCCATTCCGCGATCCGCCATCGCACACTGGCAGGAGCGCGCGGCTCGATCAAGGCGACGCGGCCGACCTCGCCGATTCCCGGGCACGGCTTCGCTCGAGCGGATCGAGCGGCTCATCGCCGACGCCGGTTATCGCGCCGCCTGGCCGATGCCAGCTATTGCGCCGCCGGCGGGACGTCGGCGTGCCCGAACTCCGCCTCGGGGTGCTTCTCGTAGTAGCGCTGGTGATACTCCTCGGCCCGGTAGAACGGGCCGGCGGGGAGGATCTCGGTGACGACCGGCTGGCGATAGCGGTGGCTCCGCTCCAGGCGCTGCTTGGCGGCGAGCGCGGCGGTCTCTTGCTCGGGCGTGAAGTAGAAGATCGCCGAGCGGTACTGCGAGCCCACGTCCCAGCCCTGCCGGTTGCGCGTCGTCGGATCGTGCTCGCTCCAGAAGACCTCGAGCAGCCGCTCGTACGAGACCTTCGCCGGATCGTACTCGACCAGCACCGATTCGGCGTGGCCGGTCCGGTCGGAGCACACTTCTTCGTAGGTCGGGTCGGGCTTGGTGCCGCCGCTGTAGCCCGACGTGGCCGAGACCACGCCGGGAACCTTCCGGAACGCCTCCTCGGTGTGCCAGAAGCAGCCGGCGGCGAACATCGCCTTGGCGGTGCGCGGCGCCTCGGCGTGAGCGCCGGCGGCGGCGATCAGCGTGCAGACGATGAACCAGCGGCGCGCACGGCGCATCCCTCGCTCAGCCTCCCGCGGACGGTGTCGGCCTCGGCTCGAACCTGAGCGCGATGCCGTTGATGCAGTAGCGAAGGTGGGTCGGCGCCGGGCCGTCCCCGAACACGTGGCCGAGGTGACTGCCGCAGCGGCGGCAATGGACCTCGGTCGCCGGGATGAAGAACCGGATGCCCTCTTGCCGCGTGCGAACGGCGCCGTCGATCGCCACCCAGAAGCTCGGCCATCCCGTACCGCTGTCGAACTTGGTCTGCGAGGAGAAGACCGGCAGGTCGCAGCCCGCGCAGCGGTACACCCCCGGGCGGCGCTCCTCGTCGAGAGGGCTCGAGCGCGCCCGCTCGGTGTCCCCCTCGCGCAGGACGGCGTACTGCCCGGCGGAGAGCGCCCGGCGCCATTCGTCGTCGGACTTGACGATCTCGAATCGCTCGCCCGCTCCGCCCTCGGCGCGGGAGCGACCCATGCTCGTCGCGGATGCGACGAGGGCGCCGACGACGCCGCGGAGAAACTCTCGCCTGCTCATGGTAACGCCCGCCGCTGCCCGCACAGTATAGCCCACCGGTCACGCGAGAAAACCCGCCCGCGCCGGTCCGTTCCCCGCCGGCGGTCGAGGCCCCGCTGAGCGTCGGGCGTCGAGCGCTGACCCTCGATCCGTGCTAGGCTCGCCGCCGATGCCGCCAGAGCGCGCCCAACCGCCCGATCCCGCCCGATGCCCGCTCTGCGGAGCCGCCAACGCCTGCGCGATGGCGGCCGACCCGTCGGCGAGCCGGTGCTGGTGCTTCGAGGCCGCCATCGCGCCCGAAGCGCTCGAGCGGGTGCCCGCCGCCGCGCGCGGGGTGGCTTGCATCTGCCCGCGCTGCGCGACCGGGCGCGAGGGGTGACACTGCGGCCCCCGCCGCGGCGCTTCCCGGCCGTCGAACTCTCACCGGCCGTGTGACGCCTTCACCCGCTTGAAGTCCTCCGCGTCCGAGGCGCGGCGCCGGCCGGCGCACGGCTCCGACAGCCAGCGAATGTTCACCGCGCTCTGCAACGGCGAGCAGCCGTCCCGGCCGACCGCCCGCGTCGTGCGCGCGTCCTCGTCGAACTGGAACCGCCGCCCGCAGCTTCGGCAGATGAAGACGCGCACCCGGCGCGCCGATCGCGGGAAGGGCCCTGCGACGAAATCGTGCGTGCGCAGCGGGCTGTACGACCGCCACGGATACTTGGGCGACGCTGCAAGCGGCAGGCGTTTTTCGTCGCTCGAGGGATTCATGGATTCTCGGCTCAGCTCTGCAGCCGCAGCCGCTCGGCGCGCGACTCCTTCATCACGTCGATCAGCAGCTCGTCGCGGACCTTGGTGAGGTCGGCGGCGGCATCCTTGTGGGCGCGATGCTCGACGGCTCGCGACAGGACTTCGTTCCTCGTCGGGCCGCGCTTCACGCCGAGGAACGGCTTGACGATCAGATAGACGACGTCGCGCAGCGGCATGAAGCGCAGGAACCGGCGCAGCAGCCGCGCGGTCTGCCTCGGGTAGTGCAGCAGCTTGTGCAGGAAGAGGCGGCGGAAGCCCGCGTTGCGCTCGCGATTGATCACCTCGCCCGTCAGGCACGTGGGATCGATCTCCGAGCACTTGAAGTACTTGTACCAATCGGCCTGGTCGTCGACCAGGCCGCGCGTCACGTATTCGCGCCACAACGGCGTTCCGCGGTAGACGCACAGCCGGTTGAATCCGAACGTGTCGAGCGGGAGCTTGGCGGCGAAGTCGAACGTGGCGCGCAAATCCTCCACGGCCTCGTCCGGGCTGCCGACCACGAAGAAGCCGTGCACGATCTCGATACCGGCCGCCTTGGCGTTGGTCACCGCGCTCTCGACCTCGGCGAGCGTCTGCTCCTTCTTCAACCGGTCGAGCACCGTCTGGCTGCCGCTTTCGATGCCGAACATGATCGTCCGGCAGTGCGCCTTCGCCATCCGCGGGAAGAGGTGCTGGGCGACCGAATCCACCCGCCCCTCGCATCCCCACTGGATCGTCACCCCGGACCGCTGGATTCCGTCGCAGATCGCCTCGATCCGCTTCGGTTGCAGCAGGAAGTGGTCGTCGACGAAGTAGACCGAGCCGTACCCCGCCTTCTGCAGGTGCTCGAACTCCGCGACCACGTGCTCGGGGCTTCGCGAGCGCCACTTGCCCTCGTTGAAGATCGGAATGTCGCAGAACAGGCAGGGCCACGGGCAGCCCCGCGACGTCTGCATGGTCGTGAACCGCTCCATCGACAGCACGGTGGGCACGTCGAGCGGCATCGACTCGATGAAGTCGAGCGGCAGGCTCTCGCGATCGGGGAACGGCCACTGATCGAGATTTCGCTCCATCGCCCGGTTCGGGTTGTGAACGACGCCGCCGTCCTTCGCCCAGGTGAGGCCGGCGATCCCGGCGGGGTCGCGCATCCGCTCCACGAGATCGAGCACCAGCTGCTCGCCGTCTCCGCGGCACACGAAGTCGACCTCCGGGCACTGGAGCTTCACCCGCTCGGCGTTCAGCGTGGCGAAGACGCCGCCGAACGCGAGCTTGACCGCGCCGTCGGCGGCGCGGATCTGGCGGGCGAGGATCTTCGCGTAGGGGTAGCTGGTGGTGGAGAGAAAGCTCAGGCCCACCAGTTGCGGCCGCTGGCGCTTGATCTCCGCGATGATCGTCTCGTTCGGCGTTTCGGGGTTCGCCTGATCGAACATCACGCACTCGTGCCCGGCGCGCTTCAGCACCGCCGACAGCGACATGATGCCGATCGGCGGAAAGCCCATGACGCGGGGGTTGCCGTTGGCCGCGCGGGTGGCGGTCGGCAGGGCGTAGAATTGGGGATCGCGGATGTGAATCAGGAAAACCCGCACGCGCACGCTCTTTTCCCCGGCCTTCCGGCTCGGTCTTCAGGTCGGCATCTCGCGACGACGACACCTGGGTTGCCGTTGCCGAGACTTCCTGAAAGTGGGTGCGGGAATTTGGCGAAGGCTACGCTGGAAGGGAGTTCGCGCGCCGTACCGTCAGGTCGTATCGCCACCCTAACATCGATGCTCCCGCCGGGCAATCATCGAAATCGGCGCGGCGGGACCCGATGCGGCCGGAGATCCCCGTCAGGCCCATTGCCGGCGGGAGCGAACCGTCCTGCCGCGAGCGGGGGCCGAGCCGCGTGAACCTCTGCGCCGCAGCCCGCGGCGCGATTCGGCGCCGATCTCGGGGGCCTCGAACCCCTCGACGCTGCGCCGCTCGAGGCGCTTACCGAGCACCCGCTCGAGCTCCCTCACCAGCTCGGCGTCTTCGCTGGTGACCAGCGTCAGCGCCTCCCCCGTGCGGGTCGCCCGGCCGGTCCGCCCGACGCGATGCGTGTAGTCGTCGGCGGTCGCCGGCGCGTCGTAGTTGATGACGTGAGAGACCGTCGAGATGTCGATGCCGCGCGCCGCGATGTCGGTCGCCACCAGGACGTCGAACCGCCCCTGGCGGAAGCCGTCGATCGCCCGGCGTCTTTCGGGCTGCGAGAGATCTCCCTGCAGCGCGGTCACCGTACGCCCGGTGTCGCCGAGATCCCGGGCGAGTGCCTGGGCGCGGCGCTTGGTGCGCGTGAAGACGATCACCGACCGCGCCTCGGTGCGGCGCAGCAGCTCGGCGAGCAGCGCCGTCTTGCGACCGTGCAGGACCGGAAAGAGCGCGTGCGACACGGTGGCGGCGGGCGCGGCCTCGCCGACCTCGACGCACAGCGGGTCGCGAAGCGCCTCGCGGGCCAGCCGGCGAACCTCCTGCGGCATCGTCGCCGAGAACAGCATCGTCTGACGGCCGGCGGGAAGCTGCTGGAGGACGCGACGGATCGACGGCAGGAATCCCATGTCGAAGAGCCGGTCGGCTTCGTCGAGCACCAGGATCTCGAGCGCGGAGACCCGTACGCTGCGCGCTTCGAGGTGGGCGAGCAGCCGTCCCGGACAGGCGACGACGACGTCCGCGTCGCGCAGCGCCTTCGCCTGGGGCCCCCAGGCGACGCCGCCGTAGACGGTCGCGCTCTTCAGGCCGCTGGAGCGGCCGAGCGCGCCGACCGCCTGGTGGATCTGGTCGGCGAGCTCGCGGGTGGGGACCAGCACCAGCGCGCGCAACCGGCCGCGCGGGCCGTCCATCAGCCGGTCGAGGATCGGCAGCGCGAACGCGGCCGTCTTGCCGGTGCCCGTCTGGGCGACGCCCACCAGGTCACGGCCTTGGAGAAGCGGCGGGATCGCGCGCTCCTGGATCGGCGTCGGCGCCGTGTAACCGAGCGCCTCGATGCCCGCGAACAGCCGCGGATCGAGAGAAAAGGACTGGAAGCTCATGAAACTCCTGCATGACTGGATCGCGACTCGGCGCCCGCCGACTGCGATCGGTTGATTGAGAGGCGCCGGCTGGAGAGGAACGGGTAAAGTCCCGCTACAGGGACTCGAGTCGCAATGACTGGAGGGGACGGAGCCTACGAAGGTCTCTCTTGTAGCAGGGAATCACCGCCGACGCCAGCGGCCGACGATCGCCGTCCGGCACGACTGCGGGCAGCTCCGGTTCGCGTCGACGGCCGTTTGATGGCATACGGCCTGGCTGTAGCCATCGATTCCGAAGACAGCGAACCGCCCCGGAGGCCGACGCACATGAGCAGACCGCTGGTGGGAACCAAAGTCATCGAGATCGGGCAGGAGATCCAGGGACCCTTCGCGGGACTCTGCCTCGCGGATCTCGGTGCCGACGTCATCAAGATCGAGAACAAGGAGGGCGGCGACCTGAGCCGCGCGATCCTGGCCGGCCTGATCGGCGGGCCGAAGGTCCGCAACGCCGGGATGTCGCATTACTACAACGCGATGAACCGAGGAAAGCGCAGCGTGACCGTCGATCTCAAGCATCCCGAGGGCGCCGAGCTGGTGCGCCGCCTGGCCAGAGTCTGCGACGTGGTGCTCACCAATTATCGGATCGGCGTGCTCGATCGCCTCGGCCTCGGATTCGAGGACCTGAAGAAGGCGAACCCGCGGATCGTCTTCGCGCAGGGAAGCTCGTGGGGCCCGCGCGGTCCGTGGGTCACCCGTCCCAGCCGCGACATCCTGGCGCAAGCGGCGAGCGGCATCGTCGCCAAGGGAGGCCGACCCGCCGATCCGCCGATGCCCGCCCCGTTCGCGGTCGCCGATCAGAGCGGCGGGCTCAGTCTCGCCGCGGGAATCCTCGCCGCGCTGTTCGCGCGCGAGCGGACCGGGCAGGCGCAAAGGGTCGACGTATCGATCTACGGGACGATGATCGCGTTGCAGACCTTCGAGATGGGCTACGCGGGATTCACCGGCGAGGAGCCGGCACGCGCCGGCTGCGGTCACCAGTTCCTGCACGGCGCGTGGGGGACGTACCGCACCCGCGACGGCTACATCTGCCTCGGCAGCGTCGACGACAATCACTGGCCGGCGTTTTGCCGCGTCCTGGGGATCCAGGATCTGCAGAACGACCCCGAGCTCGCCGGCCTCACCCGCATCATCCCCGGAGACAAGATGGAGAAGGTCCTGCTCGAGATCTTCCCGCGGCGAACCACCGCCGAGTGGCTTCCCGAGCTGCACGCGGCCGACGTCCTCGTCACCGAGGTCGTCGATTACCGCGGCGTGATGGCGAGCGAGCAGGCGCGCCTGAACGGCTACGTCGTCGAGGTGGAGCACGGCGCCGCCGGCAGCTTGGCGATGCCCGGCACGCCGATCTCGCTGAACGGAGAGCTGCGCACCGCGGCCCCGCCCGCGCCCGAGCTCGGGCAGCATACCGAGGAGGTCATGCTCGAGGCGGGCTACTCCTGGGAGGACATCTCCCGCGTGCGCGACTCCGGCGCGGTGTGAGCGCAGCGGCGCGGAGCTTCGGCGCGTCAACGCCGGGCGGCGCCGAGAGCGGCGGCTTGAGGAGATCGCTGCGGCAGCCAGACGGTGAAGGCGGAGCCCTGTCCGAGCCGGCTCTCGACGCTCACCCGCCCGCCGAGCAGCTCGGTCAGACGCTTGACCACGTGCAGGCCGAGCCCGGCGCCGCCGTGCCGGCGGGTCATCGAGCCGTCGCCCTGGCGGAACGGCTCGAAGACGATCGGCAACTTGTCCCGAGCGATGCCGATGCCGGTGTCGCGCACGGTGAATTCGACGCCGTCCGACCGGGCGCACGCGCTGACCTCGATCCAGCCGCGGTCGGTGAACTTCACCGCGTTGCGGGTCAGGTGCTTGAGGATCATCGTCAGCTTGGTCCAGTCGCTGTGCAGCGGCGGCAGGTCGGGCGCGAAGTTCCAGACGATCTCCACACCGGGCTTCTCGCTCAGCAGCTCCGCGGTCTCGGCCTCGATGTGGGCGAAGAGCTCGCGGATCTCGATCGAGGCGACGTAGACCGTCAGCACGCCGGCCTCGAGTCGGCTCAGGTCGAGCGTGGCGTTGATCAGGTCGAGCAGCTCGCGGCCGTTGCGGCCGACGCGCCCGACCGCTTCCCCCTGCTCGGCGGTGAGCGGTCCGAGCTGCCGATCGACGAGCAGCTCGTTGTAGCCGAGAATGATGTTGAGCGGCGTGCGCAGCTCGTGCGAGATGGTCGCCAGAAACTCGGATTTCAGGCGGTTGGCGTGCGCCAGCTCCTCGAGCACGCGGGCGTGCTCGAGCGCCACCGAGGCCAGGTGCGCGATGCCGCGCGCGATGCGTCGCTGCACGTCGGTGAAGGGATCGGCAGGGGTGCGATAGCCGGCCGCGAGCGCGCCGACGCACGCGCCGCCGCCGCGGATCGCGAAATAGAGCGCAGCGCCGCGCCGGTCCGGCGGCTCGCCGAGCGGCAGGAGCGGGCTCGCGGCCTCGAGAACCACCACTTCCTCGCTCTCCAGCGCCGCCAGCAGGTGGGCGAGCGCGGTGCGCGGCACGGCGGCCGGGCACGGCGACGGCTGCGCCTCGCTCGACGATACGGGCACGTACGCGTCCCGCGCTGCTTCCCAGAGGAACGTGCGCGCCCGATCACAGCCGAGCGCCGACGCGGAGAGCCGACAGAGGCGTTCGAGAATCTGCGGCGAGTTGATCGACGACATCATCTCGCGGCCGACCTCGGCGAGCGCGCGCGCCACCTGTGCTTCCTCGCGATGCTCGGTCTCGGCCCGCTTGCGCTCGTGCACGTCGTGCAGCCGCACGATGACCACCAGGCGGCCTCGCCAGCTCGCGGCCGACGCGCGCGCGTGCATCGGGCAGAGCGAGCCATCGACGCGCCGCAGCTCGCGATCGGCCGAAAATCCGGCCTGCGCGTGGGTCTGATCGAGCAGCGGGGGCTCGCCGTCGTGCCCCGCCTCGAGCGCGGAGAACGACGTGCCGATCAGGGCGCTCGGATCGAAGCCGAGGTAGCGGCGCACGGCCGGGTTGGCCTCGAGGACGGCGCCGCTGGTGCGATCGACGAGCAGAACGGCTTCCGAGGGGTCGCGAAACAGGATCTCGAGCAGGGAGGCGCGCTCCTCGTCGGCGACGAAGTCGCGCCTGCCGCGGTCGAGCGACTCGATCTCACCGAATCGAATCGCCAGCGCTCTGTCTGAAAATTGCATCAGCAATACGCTTTCTTTGGGCTCGCCTTTCGTCAGCAAGCTCGGTGCCAGCAATAATCCAGGGAATCGGCTGCCTCAAAACCAAACTTGCACCCCTGAAGCGCGCAAAATTGTTCGTCATGTCGCGATCTTGACGGAGTGAGCCCAGGGATTCCGTGGCCCCGGCGGCGGTTCGGGTTGGTGCGGAACTTGCGTTTCAAGGTCGAAATGCAGACCAGAGGACATCGAACATGAGCGACGAGCCCTCGGCCGAAAACCCGAGCTGCGTGCTCGTCGTCGACAACGAGGAGGGGCCTCGCGACGCACTTCGCTTCATCCTCGACAGGCAGTTTCGCGTGCTCACGGCGACGGGAGGCGAGGAGGCCCTGTCGATCCTGCGGCGCGAGGCGGTCGACGTCGTGACGCTCGACCTGGCGATGCCCGGCGTCGACGGCCTCGAGACGCTCACCCGCATGCGCGAGATCGTCCCCGACGTCGAGGTCGTGATCGTCACCGGATACGGCTCCTACGATAGCGCCCGCGAGGCGATCCGGCTGCGCGCCTTCGACTTCATCGATAAGCCGTTCCAGTCGAGCAAGGTGCTCGACGTCATCCAGCGGGCGGCCGAGTCGGCTCGCGCCAAGCGCATGTTCCTCGCCAACATCGGCCACGAGCTGCGCACGCCGCTGACGGTGATCGTCGGCTACAGCTCGCTGGTCGCCGACTACGCGAACCAGAAGGGCAACGCGCGCGACCTGCCGGTGGTCGGCGTCATCGAGCGCGCCACCGATCGCCTCGTCAACACCGTGCATTCGGTCGTCGATCTGTCGATGATCGAGGCGGGAAGCTTCACGCTGCAGCCCGAGCGAGTGGATCTCGACGCCCTGCTCGAGAAGGAGGTGCGCCACCTCGAGCGCGAAGCGCAGCGCAAGGGTCTGACCCTCTCCCTCGACGTCCGCGAGCCCGGCCTGGCGGTGCGCTTCGACCCCTACTGCCTGTCGCACGCGCTGAGGAAGCTGCTCGACAACGCGATCAAGTTCACCGAGCGGGGCGGCGTGGCGGTGCGGCTGGAGCGAGATCACGGCGGCCGCCTGAGCCTCGCCGTTCACGACACGGGGATCGGTATCGGCAAGGCCCATCTGCCGCGCCTGTTCCGCAAGTTCTGCCAGGAGGATCCGGGAGCGAACCGGAAGTTCGAGGGCCTGGGCATCGGTCTCGCGCTCACCAAGAAGCTGGTCGAGCGCAACGGCGCTTCGTTGTCGGTCGAGAGCGAGAAGGACAAGGGCTCGGTGTTTCGCATCCACTTCGCGGCGACGAGCGAGATCCGCGAAGCCGCGACATCGCCCGCCGCGGCCGAGCCCGATCCCGGGGCCGAATCGGCGACCCGCTGATTCCGCCGAGGCTCGTCGTCGCCGGCAGGCGCGCGATGCGTCGCGCATTGCCTCGGCGCTCCGCTAGTGAGACCCTGCTCGCACGCTGAGCCTCGGCGAGCGCGTGGCGGCCGCCGGGGAGCGACTGCCGGAGGAGCGATATGGGCGCACGCGACCAGGAGTTGCTCGCCGCCTTGAACCTCGAGCCGCTGTGGATGCCGTTCACCGCCAACCGCCAGTTCAAGGCCGCTCCGCGCCTGCTGGTCGCCGCTCGGGACATGCACTACACGACGCACGACGGACGTCGCATCCTCGACGGCATCGCCGGGCTGTGGGCGGTCAACGCCGGGCACTGCCGGCAGCCGATCATCGAGGCGATCCACAGGCAGGCGGCGACCCTCGACTACGCGACCGGCTTCCAGATGCACAGCCCGGCCCCGTTCCTCGCCGCGGAGAAGCTGATTCGCATCGCCCCGCCGGGCCTCGACCACGTCTTCTTCGTCAATTCGGGCTCCGAGGCCGTGGACACGGCGCTGAAGATCGCGCTCGGCTATCACCGCGCGCGCGGCGAGGGATCGCGGCGAGTGTTGATCGGCCGCGAGCGCGGCTATCACGGCGTCGGCTTCGGAGGCATCTCGGTCGGCGGCATCGGACCGAATCGCAAGGCCTTCAACGGCCAGTTGCTGCCGGCCGTCGATCACCTGCCGCACACCCACGACCTCGAGAAGAACGCCCATTCCCGGGGCCAGCCCGAATGGGGAGCCCACCTCGCCGACGCGCTCGAGCGCCTGATCGAGCTTCACGACCCGAGCAACGTCGCGGCGGTGATCGTCGAGCCCGTCGCCGGCTCGACCGGCGTGCTGGTGCCGCCCAAGGGGTACCTGCAGCGGCTGCGGCGGATCTGCGACGAGCACGGCGTGCTCTTGATCTTCGACGAGGTCATCACCGGCTTCGGCCGCACCGGACGCCCGTTCGCCGCGGAGACCTTCGCGGTGACCCCGGACCTCATCACCTGCGCCAAGGCGCTGACCAACGGGGCCGTGCCGATGGGGGCAGTGATCGTCCGGAAGGAGATCTACGACGCCTTCATGCAGGGCCCCGAGAGCTCGATCGAGCTGTACCACGGCCACACCTACTCCGGGCATCCGCTGGCCGCGGCGGCGGCGATCGCCACGCTCGACCTGTATCGGCAGGAGGCCTTGTTCGAGCGGGCGGCGGCGCTCGCGCCGCATCTCGAGCAGGCCGTGCACTCGCTCGAGGGCGTGGCGCACGTCGTCGACGTGCGCAACCTCGGCATGATCGCGGCCGTCGAGCTCGAGCCGATTCGCGGCCGGCCCGGCGCGCGCGCGTTCGAAGCGTTCCTGCGCTGCTACCGGAAGGGCGTGCTGGTGCGCACCACCGGCGAGACCATCGCCCTGGCCCCGTCGCTGATCATCGAGAGCGGGCAGATCGACGAGTTGGTCGATACCCTGCGCGAGGTGATCGCGACGCTCCCTTGAGCCCCGATCCGGAGAAGAAACCCGCCACCGCCTCGACGAAGCGGCCGATGTCGCCGCGGTCGACGTCGAGGTGGGTGACGAGCCGGATCGTGCCCGGCCCCGCGCCGATCCGCATGCCGCGCTCCCCGAGGTACGCGCGCAGCTCGGCCGAGCGCTGCGGCGCGACGCTCGCGAAGACCATGTTGGTCTGCGCCCCCTCGGGAGCGACGCTCACCTCGTCGATTCGCGACAGCCCGTCGGCCAGCGCCCGGGCGTTCTCGTGATCCTCGGCCAGCCGCTCGACGTTGTGCTCGAGCGCGTAGATGCCCGCCGCGGCGAGCACGCCGGCCTGGCGCATGCCGCCGCCGACCACCTTGCGCCAGCGCCGGGCCCCGGCGACGAGATCCCGCGGGCCGCACAGCACCGACCCGACCGGCGCACCGAGCCCCTTCGACAGGCACACCGACACCGAGTCGAAGTGCCGGCTGATCTCGCCGACCGGCACGCCGAGATGCACCGCGGCGTTGAAGATGCGCGCGCCGTCGAGATGGATGCCGAGCCGCTTCGCGGCGGTGAACTCGCGCGCCCGCCGCAGGTACTCGAGCGGCAGAGCCTTGCCGGCCTGGGTGTTCTCCAGGCAGAGCAGCCGGGTCCGGGCGAAGTGCGGGTCGTCCGGCTTGATCGCGGCTTCGACCTTGCGGAGGTCGAGCGAGCCGTCGGGCTCGAGGTCGAGCGGCTGGGGCTGGATGCCGCCGAGCACCGCCGCGCCGCCGCCTTCGTACTTGTAGGTGTGGGCTTGCTGGCCGACCACGTACTCGTCGCCGCGCTCGCAATGCGCCAGCAGCGCGATCAGGTTGCTCTGCGTGCCGCTGCAGACGAAGACCGCGGCTTCCTTGCCGAGCATGCCGGCGGCCATCGCCTCGAGACGGTTGACGCTCGGATCTTCCCCGTAGACGTCGTCCCCCACCTCCGCCGCCGCCATGGCCGCGCGCATCGCCGCCGAGGGCCGGGTAACGGTGTCGCTGCGCAGGTCGATGGGGACGTTCTTCACTTTCGTCACCTTTCTCGCCGGCTCGGCGACGCAATGGGAACGCGGTTCACTCTCGTCTCCTGACTCGCGGGCCATTTTTCTTCGCAATGAAGCGGTCGGCAAGGCGACGAAGGTGAAGAACGTCCCCTTGAACGCGGTGATCGGCGCTGAGTAGAGTGCCGTCGCCAACCCTGGAGGAGGCGCCATGGCAGTCACCGTTCCCACCCCCGAGCAGCTGAAGGAGATCGCCGCGCAGATGGGCCTGTCGCTGACCGAGAGCGACGTCGCCTCGTTCATCGCGCTGATGCGGCCGAGCATCGAGGCCTACAACGTCGTCGATCGGCTCCCCGACGACCTGCCCCCGGTGAAGTACCCGCGCACTCCCGGCTACCGGCCGGGCCCGGAGGAGAACCAGCGCAACGCCTGGTACCACAAGTCGCGGATCGAAGGGGCGAGCCAGGGGAAGCTGCGCGGCAAGACGGTGGTCCTCAAGGACAACGTCATGCTCGCCGGCGTGCCGATGATGAACGGCTCGTCCACGCTCGAAGGCTACGTGCCGCAGATCGACGCGACCGTCGTCACCCGCATCCTCGACGCCGGCGGCACGATCCTCGGCAAGGCCCATTGCGAGAACTTCTGCGTCTCGGGCGGCAGCCACACCTGCGCCGCCGGACCGGTCCACAACCCCCACAAGATGGGCTACTCGGCCGGCGGCTCGTCGTCGGGCTGCGCGGTGCTGGTCGCGCTCGGCGAAGCCGACATGGCGATCGGCGGCGACCAGGGCGGCTCGATCCGCATGCCGTCGTCGTTCTGCGGGATCTACGGCATGAAGCCGACGCACGGGCTGGTGCCCTACACCGGCATCATGCCGATCGAGATCACGGTCGATCACACCGGGCCGATGACCGCCACGGTGCGCGACAACGCGCTGTTGCTGGAGGTGATCGCCGGGCCGGACGGCTACGATCCGCGCCAGTACGCCCCGCCGGTGCATCCGTATACCCAGATGCTCGAGGGCGGCGTTCGCGGCCTGAACATCGCCGTGGTCCGCGAGGGCTTCGCACAGCCGAAGTCCGAGCCCGACGTCGACGAAAAGGTGCGCGGCGCGGCCGCGCTGCTCGGCAAGCTCGGCGCGACGGTTCGCGAGGTGTCGATCCCCTGGCACCTGCTCGCCGGCGCGGTCTTCCTGCCGATCATCGCCGAAGGCCTCACGCAAACCATGATGTGGGGCGACGGCTACGGCGTCAGCCGGCGCGATCTCTACGTGACGAGCCTGATGGACTTCCATCGCGGCTGGCGCCGGCGCGCCAACGAGCTGTCCGAGACCACCAAGCTCTTCACGCTGCTCGGCACCTACGTGCGCGAGCACTACGGCAGCCGTTACTACGGGAAGGCGACGAATCTGGCGAGACGGGTGACCGCGGCCTACGATGCGGTTCTGGCCGGCCACGACCTGTTGCTGATGCCGACCACGCCGATGAAGGCGCAGCCGCTGCCCGCGGCGGGAGCCTCGCGCGAGGAGGTCGTCGACCGGGCCATGGAGATGGTCGCCAACACCGCGCCGTTCGACGTCACGCACCACCCGGCGATGGCCGTCCCCTGTGCCATGAGCGACGGCCTGCCGGTCAGCTTGATGCTGGTCGGCCGGCATTTCGACGAGCCGACGATCTATCGAGCCGCCCATGCCTTCGAGCAGGCCGGCGACTGGAGGAGCCTGTGATGACGCAGACCGCACCACGGCCGATGAAGAAGGGCATCCGGCAGCTCGTCACGGAGGCGGAGGCGGAGATCGAGACGCTGACCGTCGAGCAGGCCCGGGCGCTGGCCGCCGATCCGCGCGTGACGTTCGTCGACCTGCGCGACGTCCGCGAGCTCGAGCGCGAGGGCGCGATCCCGGGCGCCTTCCACGCGCCGCGCGGCATGCTCGAGTTCTGGGTCGATCCCGAGAGCCCGTACTTCAAGCCGGTGTTCGCTACCGGCAACAAGTTCGTGTTCTTCTGCGCCGGGGGACTGCGCTCGGCGCTCGCCACCCAGCAGGTGCAGCGCATGGGCCTCGAGCCCGTGGCGCATATCGCCGGCGGCTTCGGCGCCTGGAAGAAGGCCGGCGGGCCGGTCCAGCCGTACGAGAAGCCCAAGCCCGCCAAGGGCGGCTGATCGGCCGTGGCATCGATCTCGAACGAGGAGCACGGCATGGGAGAGATGGAGGGGCGCGTCGCGATCATCACCGGCGGGGCCAGCGGCATCGGCGCCGCGAGCGCGCGGCTGTTCGTGGAGAACGGCGCGCGGGTGGTGATCGGCGACCTGCAGAGCGACCTCGGCGGCGCGCTGGCACGAGAGCTCGCGCCGAACGTCGTCTTTCGGCGCGCCGACGTCGCCAGCGAGGACGACGTGCGCGCGCTGGTCTCGTGCGCCGCCGATTCCTTCGGGCGCCTCGACTGCATCTTCAACAACGCGGGCTTCGGCGGCGCGATCGGCGGGATCGCCGAAACCCCGGTCGAGGAGTGGGACCTCACGTTCGGGGTACTGGTGCGCGGCGTCTTTCTCGGCATGAAGCACGCGGCGCCGCTGCTGCGCCACCGGGGCGGCAGCATCATCTCGACGGCGAGCATGGCGGCGGTCGTCGGCGGCTACTCGCCGCACGCCTATGCGGCGGCCAAGGCGGCGGTCGTCCAGCTGACCCGGTCGGTCGCGCTGGAAATGGCCGAAGACCGCGTGCGGGTGAACTGCATCTGTCCGGGCTTCATCGCCACGCCGCTCGCGCTGAACACGGTCGGCCGGCCCGAGTCGGCGCTCGAGTCCCGCAAGCCCTCGCTGGCGCGCGCGCAGCCGATCGAGCGCGCCGGAGAGCCGCGCGACATCGCCGAGATGGCGCTGTTCCTGGCCAGCGACCGTTCCACCTTCGTGACCGGCCAGGCGTTCGTCGTGGACGGCGGGTTCTCCGCCGGGCGGGCCTGGCGCGACCAGCCCGAGTGGCAGCGCACCGCGCATCCGCTCAAGATCTATCGCCCGCGCTGAGCACGCGCTCGACGACGAAGCGCACGCTGCCCGCCACGCCGAGGCTCTCGGTATCGACGCGCCAGCGGGCGCGGCGGTAGAGCGGCTCGCGGCGCGCCAGCAGCCGCCGCAGCTCGTCCTTCGCCGCGCGGCGTCCGGCCATCGGCCGCGCGTCGCCCTGCCGCACGACGCGACGCCAATGCGCGTCGGCGTTGGCCCGCAGCCACACGGTGAGGGTGCCCTCCTCGAGCAGCTTCCAGGCTTCGGCGTTCTCGACGGCGCCGCCGCCGGTGGCCAGCACGGCACCGACCCCGAGCGCCAGGAAGCGGCGCAGCGCGGCCACCTCGAGCCGGCGGAAGTAGGCCTCGCCGTGAGTCGCGAAGATCTCGGCGAGCGGCAGGCCCGCCTCCGCCTCGACCAGCCGGTCGAGCTCCCGGAACTCGACCCCGAGGCGCGCCGCCAGCTCCTTGCCGATCGTCGTCTTGCCGGCGCCGCGCACGCCGAGCAGCGCGACGACCGCGGGCCGGGGCCGGGCCTCGCTCTCGGCCTCGGCCGCGAGCCGCGAGGTCGTGGTGCCGAGAGCCTGGGCGAGGCGCGCCAGACGCACGAGCGAGATGTTCGCGCGCCCGGCTTGCACCTCGCTCACGAAGCGCGTCGACAGCGCGGACCGCGAGGCCAGGGCGCGAACCGAGAGGCCGTGCCGCTCGCGCAGCGCCCGGATCGCCGTGCCCAACCGTTGCAGCAGCTCGCTCATGAGGCGCACTATATTTCCTGTTCACCGATCCCCGTCAAGCACAATAAGTCTTGACAAGCGGCGCCCGCGCCTCTAGTCCACGAGCTGGGTCCGGCCATGTCGACGATTCGCTTCGAGACCGAACCGGCGCGCTACCGCCACTGGAAGCTCGACGTCGAGGGCGAGATCGCGACGCTGGCGATGAACGTGGCCGAGGACGCCGGCCTGGTCCGCGGCTACTCGTTGAAGCTCAACTCGTACGACCTCGGCGTCGACATCGAGCTCGCCGACGCGATCCAGCGCTTGCGCTTCTCGCACCCGCGCGTGCGCGCGCTGGTGATCACCTCGCTTCGCGACCGCATGTTCTGCGCCGGCGCCAACATCTTCATGCTCGGCCGCAGCTCGCACCCGTTCAAGGTGAACTTCTGCAAGTTCACCAACGAGACCCGGCTGTATCTCGAGGAGCTCGCCCGCGAGTCGAGGATCGGCACACTGTGCGCGCTGAACGGCACGGCGTCGGGCGGCGGCTACGAGCTGGCGCTCGCCTGCGAGGAGATCCTGCTGGTCGACGACGGCGCCTCGGCGGTGTCGCTGCCGGAGGTCGCGCTGCTCGGCGTGCTGCCGGGCACCGGCGGCCTCACCCGCGTCGTCGACAAGCGCAGGGTGCGCCGCGACCATGCCGACTTCTTCTCGACCACCGCCGAGGGCGTGCGCGGGCAGCGCGCGGTGGACTGGAAGCTCGTCGACGAGATCGCGCCGCGCACGCGCTTCGCGGCCCGCGTGCGCGAGCGCGCCGCGGCGCTCGCCGGCGCGAGCGATCGCCCCGTCGCGGCCGAGGGGATCGAGCTCGCGCCGCTCGCCCGCACGGAGACCGCCGAGGGCGTCGACTATCGCCACGTGTCGCTCTCGCTCGACCGCGCCCGCCGCGCCGCGATGCTCACGGTGCGCGCGCCCGGCGCCGCCGAGCCCGCCGACCCCGACGGATTCGCCCGCGCCGGCGCCGGCGCCTGGGCGATCGCGGCCTGGCGGGAGCTCGACGACGCGATCCTTCATCTGCGCTGGAACGAGCCGGAGATCGGCCTGGTGCTGCTGCGCACGGAGGGCGATCCGCAGGCGGTGCTCGCCGTCGATCGCGCGTTGGCGCGCCATCGCGATCACTGGCTGGTGCGCGAGATCCTGCTGCTGCAAAAGCGCGTGCTCAAGCGCGTCGATCTCACGGCGCGCACCTTCTTCGCGATGATCGTGCCGGGTTCGGCCTTCGCCGGATCGCTGTTCGAGCTGGCGCTCGCCGCCGACCGCTCGTACATGCTCGCCGACGCGTCGGGCGCCAGCGCGGTCGCGCTGTCGCCGCTGAACGGCGGCCTGCTGCCGACCGGCTCGGGGCTGTCTCGCCTGCGGGCGCGATTCCTCGGCGAGGACGCGCGGGTGGCGGCGCTGCTCGCGCACGAAGGCCCGTTCGACGCCGCGCAGGCGCTGCGCGCCGGGCTCGTCACCTTCGCGCCCGACGACATCGACTGGGACGACGAGGTCCGTCTCGCCGTCGAGGAGCGCGCCGCGATGAGCCCCGACGCGCTCACCGGCATGGAGGCGAGCCTGCGCTTCGTCGGTCCGGAGACGCTCGAGACGAAGATCTTCGGGCGCCTCTCGGCGTGGCAGAACTGGATCTTCACGCGCCCGAACTCGACCGGCGAGAAGGGCGCGCTCACCGTCTACGGCAAGGCCGGGCAGCGCCCCGAGTTCGACTGGCGGCGCACCTGATCTGCTAGGACGCGACTTCGCTGTTTTGCACGAAGATATGAGATACGAGGCCTCGGTACGCGACCGCCGTTCGGTTGCGGCTGTGCCGCGCTGAAGGGAGCCGATCGATGAGCACCGTGTCGCTGAACGACAAGATTCCCAACAACGTCGACCTGTCCTCCGACAAGCGCCTGCAGCGGGCGCTCGAGCAGTGGCAGCCGGGATTTCTCGAGTGGTGGAGGGAGATGGGCCCCGACGGCTTCCAGGCGTGCGACGTCTATCTGCGCACGGCGATCTCGGTCGACTCGAGCGGCTGGGCGCACTTCGGCCACGTCAAGATGCCGGACTACCGCTGGGGCATCTTCCTCGCCGACCCCGAGGGGGATCGCAGGATCGGCTTCGGCGATCACCTCGGCGAGCCGGCCTGGAAGGAGGTCCCCGGCGAGTACCGCAATCCCTTGCGCCGCCTGATCGTCACGCAGGGAGACACCGAGCCGGCGTCGGTCGAGCAGCAGCGGGGCCTCGGCAAGACCTGTCCCTCGCTCTACGACCTGCGCAACCTCTTCCAGGTGAACGTCGAGGAGGGGCGGCATCTGTGGGCGATGGTCTACCTGCTGCACAGCTACTTCGGCCGCGACGGCCGCGAGGAGGCCGAAGCGCTGCTCGAGCGCCGCTCGGGCAACCCCGACAGGCCGCGCATCCTGCAGGCGTTCAACGAGCCGATCGAGGACTGGCTGTCGTTCTTCATGTTCACGACGTTCACCGATCGCGACGGCAAGTATCAGCTGCTGTCGCTCGCCGAGTCGGCGTTCGACCCGCTGTCGCGAACCTGCCGGTTCATGCTGACCGAGGAGGCGCATCACATGTTCGTCGGCCAGACCGGCATCGGGCGCGTCATCCAGCGCACCGTCGACCTGGTGCGGGCGGGCAAGGACCCGTCGGCGAACGGCGCGATCCCCCTGGAGATGCTGCAGCGCTATCTGAACTTCTGGTACACCGTCTCGCTCGACCTGTTCGGCTCGGAGGTCTCGACCAACGGAGCCAGCTACTTCGGCGGCGGTCTCAAGGGGCGGCCGAAGGAAGAGCGCTTCGCGGATCACCGCCTGCTCGACGGCGCGGCGCGCGTGGAGCTCGTCGAGGACGGCCAGGTCGTCGAGCGCGAGGTGAAGCCGCGGCTGGCCGTGAATCTCGAGACGCGCAGCGCCTACCAGGAGGACTGCCAGAGCGCGGTCGACAAGTGGAACAAGCTGGCCGCCGGCGTCGGCTTCGAGTTCCGCCTCCCCTCCCCGCGCTTCCACCGCGGCGTCGGCGCGTTCGCCGGCCTGTTCTTCGATCCCGCCGGGCACAGGATCAGCGAGACGGAGTTCCTGCGGCGCGAGCCCGAGTTTCTGCCGTCGGAAGCGGACCAGGCCTACGTGCGCGGCCTGATGGCGGGCCCGGTGACCGAGCCCCGCCGGTTCGCGAACTGGATCGCCGCGCCGGCGCGCGGCATCGACGGCCGGCCGGTCGACTTCGAGTACGTGCGCTGGAACGAGGCCTGAGGAGAAAAGGGGTCGGGAGTCTTTTCCGCCTCGGCGGACAAGACTCCCAACCCCATTACACTAGCGCGGGC
>JACPRU010000049.1 GCA_016189835.1 Deltaproteobacteria bacterium
GCCCTGGCTCTCGCCTTTTTCTCGCGAACCGCGCCGGCGCCGGCGGGCCACGGCCTGGCGACGTCGTTCGCGGCGATCGAGTGGCTGCCGCAGCCCGGGACGACGCCGGATGGCGCCCTCTACTTCCTCGACACGTGGGGCGAGGAGCGCGAACTCGCAGCGGCGGGCAGCCGCCGAGCGGCGCTCGACGTCTCGCTGCGCATCGCGCGCGAGAAGCTGGCCGAGCTCGAAGCGATGGTGCAGGCCGCAAACGCGCCGGCGGCGCGGGTGGCCACCGAGCGCTACCGCGCCCTCGTCGGCCGGGCGCTGGCGGCTGTGCAGGACGCGCCCGCGCCGCGCGCCGAGCCGCGCGAGGACGCGAAGGCCCTCGCGCGCTCGCTCTGTCAGGCGCTGCTCGAGCACCAGTACATTCTCTCGGTCGACTACGAGACGCTGCCGCGCGGGGACCGCGGCCTGCTCGTCGGCGTCGTCGCGCAGGCCGACGCGGCGTACCGCGCGGCGGCGCCGCGACTGTCGCAGAGGGACCGCGAGCCGTTCTTCTTCAAGGAGGGCGAGGTCCGCTGGAGCGTCCGAGCCGGGATGCGCGACGACTGACACGGCCCGGCGGTCCACGACGGAGGATCAGTCGACCAGCTCCCTTGCAGTCGCTCCGCCGCAAAGACTCCCGACCCCTTTTCCCTACGACGAAAGATCAGTTGACCGGCTTCCTCGGGGTGGTACAGCCCGGGCGACGCCGCACCATACGGTTTCGTACAGACTCGCGGCGGCAAGCGAAACGAGGGGGTCTGAGGATGTCGAGGAAGCTCCGCCGCGCCTCTCTCCGGGAGATCGGGCTCGCATTCGGGCTCGCCGCGGCCCTCGCCTCGCCGTGCTTCGGCGGAGTCGCCGGCGACACGTGGTCGCGGTTCGACCGCTTCCTGGCCACCTTCGACCCGGCGGGGCACTACCTGCGAGAACCCATCGAGAAGCGGGTCCCCGCGCTGGTCTTCAAGGGCTTCCTGCGACAGTGGAGCGACGTCCTGCTCACCGAGGACCGGCAGGCCGGCTTCCGCGACAAGGACTTCCGCTTCCTGCAGCTCCAGAACCTCCTCGAGAGCGAGCTCCACTACTTCCTCACCCCCAACGTCGAGATCACGAACGTCAATCACCTGCTCTACGACGGCGTTTACGACTGGCAGTCGTCGCGGGGCCTGTTCGCCCCCCGCGTGAGCCAGAGTGCGCGCGCCTACCAGGACTTCGAGCGGATCGTCCGCGAGCTTTACGTCAGCTACCGGAGCTATGCCTTCGACCTCGTGCTCGGCAAGCAGCAGGTGGCCTGGGGAAAGATGGACGGCCAGTTCATCGACATCGTGAATCCGATGGACCGCCGCGAATCCGTGCAGCTCGAGACCAGCGACTACGAGTATCGGCGACTGCCCACCTGGATGGCGAACTTCACGTACTTCTTCGGCAAGAACTCGATCCAGCTGCTCTACGTCCCGAACTTCGAGCAGGACAGGCTCGCGCCGCCGGGATCGCCCTGGTATCCGCCGAGCGTGCCGCCGTCCGACAGCGAGGTGCGCGATCGGCTCGCCGGGCGCCTCCCGCCCTCGGGCGACATCGTCCTCGACCGCCGCAAGCCCGAGATGGGAGACTTCGGCGATCACGAGGGCGGCGTCCGAATCGACCTGTCGATGGAGCCGGTCACCTGGGGCCTCATCTATTTCAGCGGCTGGGACGACAACCCGACGCACTACATCGTCGATCGTCGCGTCGAAAACGGCCTCACGCGGCTGGTGGTCGAGCCGCGGCACAAGCGGCTGCACCACCTCGGCATGACCGGCGACTACGCGACCTCCTTCTCGGCCGTGCCGGTGATCGGCACGCTGCCCACCGTGCTGCGCGTCGAGGCGCTCTACACGCGCGACGTGCCGTTCGCGGATTCCGCGCGGCGCGACGCGGCGGAGCAGGGCGCGCTCGACGACGGCGTTGTCGAGCGCGACACCCTGCGGGCGGCGGTCGCCCTGGAGCTCGCGCTGCCCGCCAACACGACGCTGCTCTTCCAGCCCTCGGCCTACTACACGTTCGGCCACCGCGACACGCTCGGGGTCGGCTTCGGCGGCGCCTACCTGGACGAGTGGAATCTGGTGCCGGTCTTCTACATCGCCCGGCCGGTCCTGTTCACGAGCGACCGGCTGCGGGTCAGTTTCACCGCCTATCCGATTCTCAGCGGACCGCGGACCGACTTTCAGGGCGTCAAGACCAAGCTGATCGCGGGCTATACCTTCTCGCAGTTCATCGTCGGCAAACTGATCTACACCGCCTACGGCGGCGGCAAGAACGTCGACCTCTACGGCCAGTACGACAAGTGGGACAACATCGGCTGGGAGCTGAGCTATGAGTTCTGATCGCCTCGGCGCGTCGATCGTCCTCTGCCTGGCAGTGGCGGCCGCGCTGCCCCTCCGCGCGTCCGCCGGCGAGGCCGCGCGGCTCGCCAAAACTTGGCGGACGATGGACGAGGTCTCTGCGGAGGAGAAGAAGCAGCTCGACTCCCGCGCCGAGACCCCGCGCGACTCCCGCTTCCCCTACCTTCCCGCCGAGCGCTATCCGTTCGAGCCGCCCTTCACCGCCGAGGAGATCGGCATCCGCTCGGCCGATTTCATTCACGTCTCGCGCTGGTCGCACGCCATCTACGACGCCTTCGGCTTGCTCACCGGCGGAGGCTATCTGCACGAGGCCGCCGCCGTCGGCCTCGTCAACTACGTGGCCGAGCCGGGGCTCGCCGGGGAGCTCTTCCAGATCGCTCCGGGCGACGTCTCGACGCGCATGCTGATGTACTACGTATTTCCCCCGGAGACCGACGGCGCCGAGGACCTCTACGTCGTCCATCGCACCGACGCGGAGCGGACCAAGAAGATCGACTACTTCACCTACGCTCCGTCGCTGCGCCGCGTCCGCCGCCAGCCGGAGCCGAGACGCGGCGAGCGGTTTCCGAACGCCGTGCAGTCGTTCGACGACATCATCGGCCGCGCCCCCTGGGAGTTCGCGTGGCGCTTCGTCGGCGCCGACGTTCTCTACGAGACGGTGCGCTTCCCGAACACGCGCGCGACGATCACGCTCGCCAACGCCGCGCGCGAGTTTCGCGAGGTGCCGACCGGCTCCCTCAAGATGATGGGGAACGACTACCCCTACTACCGCCCGGACGGCGGCGTCGATTGCTGGGTGCTCGAGGCGAAGACCAGGACCGACTGGCTCCCCGGCTACCCCCTGACGAAGATTCTCTACTGGCTCGACCGCCATTCCTTCTATCCCCTGCGCATCGAGCAGTACGACCAGCAGGGAGAGCTTCAGGTGGTCGAGGTGCGCCTCGCGCGCCAGGAGAACCCCGCGCTCGGCGAGCGCGGCTATGCCGCGCTGATCACGATCTACTTCGACCCGAAGCTCGACATGACGAGCTACAGCGTGCACGACGCCCACACCGTGCGGGAGTGGACGGACCAGGATCGCGAGGTCGTATTCAGCCCGGACTTCATGCGGCGCGGCTGGCTGGTACAGCCGCTCAAGAGCCAGGCTCTGGTCCGTTCGCCGGACCAGTTCTATCTCCGTCCGATGCTCGATCGCGAGAAGTTTCCGAACGAGCGCAAGGTCGCGCTCACTCCCGAGGTGCAAGCGCGAGTCGCCGCGCAGGAGGCCGCCGGGCACGTCGTCTTCGAAACGCAGCAGGCCGCGAGCGCGGCGGCTTCACCCTGAAGGCGGGCTATCCGCCGAGTCGCTCGCTCACCGTGTCGAGGTACGTCGTTCCGAAGCCCTCGTAGGTGTAGCCCTGGGTGAAGAGCTGTTGCCCGCTGCGGTCCTCGCTGGTCGGCGGCGCCGGGGCCACGGGCTCGATCGCGGTGTCCTCGTTCCACTCGTTCCACGAAGTGATGAGCACCATGCGCAGGTGCGCGTCCACCAGCGGCCTGGCGATGCGCTCGATCGACTCGGAGAAGAACGAGCCCTCGGCGGCGTCGGCCGCCCAGCGGCGCGGGATCACGAAATGATCGGCGGCGAGCCGCGTGCCGCGGTCGTTGAAGCCCGGGATCACGACGGGAACGATCGGCACCCCGCCGGCGTCGCGATAGCGGCGATAGAGCGCGGCGCTGTCGCCGACGAAGGCGCTGGCGGATCCGAAGCCACGGTCCTGCTGGCGGGCTCCCTCGTAGAGGTTGTAGGCGGTGATCGCGTCGAAGAGGCGAATGCGCGAGAGCTGCGGCTCGCCCGTGACCCGGGCGGCGGCGCCCGGGTCGTCGTTGGCCTCGATCACGCCCCAGAAGATCTCGTCGCCGATCACGAAGGGATCGTATCCCTCGGCACTCAGCGCCTGCCGCATCTCCTGCATGGCCTGCGGGAAGAGCCCGCGCATCTCTCGCGTGATGTACAGCTCGATCACCGGGCGGCCGTCGACGCGCAGGTAACTCGGGTGATCAAAATAGCGCCGGGCGATCCCGACGAGATCCGAGACGAAACGGCTCCGCGTCGCCGCGTCGAAGAGGATGCCCTCGCTCGGCCGGTCGCCGAGCCCGAAGGAGTTGTAGAAGATGCAGAAGCGGATCTGGCCGAGGTTCGACGCGCGCAGGAACCCGGCGTCGATCGCGTCGTTCTGCGACGGCCGATTCGGCCACCAATCGAGCGCGAAGAAGTCGATGCCGTGCGAGGACGCGAGCGCGATGTGCTCTCCGGCGACCGCGGGGTCGCGCGAGTCGTACTCGCCGAGGGCCGGCGCCTCGGCGGGCCTCAGGGCGGCGCGCAGGTAGCCTTGCGAGAAGTTGGAGGGATACCAGACGTAGTAGTGGGCTCCAACCAAGTACGGGCCGCCGCTCCCGCCTCCCCCTCCTCCTCCGCCGCCGCCGCCGCAGGAGAGCAGCACGGCCAGCGCGCCGCAGAGCAGAATGCGCCGCCGCGCTCGTCGCAACGCCGGGGCGGAGCCTCGCGCGACGCCGGCGCCGGGCGAGGCGCTGTCGCCGAATCGCCGCTGGCTGCGCTCGGGACGGGGCATCAGGATGGACGGTGAACCGGGGCGGCGGCGCCGATCGAGAGCGCGGCCGCTCGCGTGGGTCGCGGCCACGCCCCTCATTCTTCGATCAGAGCCTGCATGTCGGAGACCGCCTCGGCGAATTCCTCCATGAACTCCCTCACCACGTCGCGGCACGACTTCACGCTGTCCACCAGGCCCACGCCCTGGCCGACGAAGTAGTTGACCAGCTCGCGCGCGCGGGGGTTTCCCTTCTCGGCCGCGCGCTGCGCGGCTGCCAGCGCCGGCTCGCTGAGCAGGCTCTGGAAGGGCATCGGCAACGCGCCGGGGCTCTTCGGCCCTTCCCAGGCGTCGGTCCACGCCGAGCGCAGCTGGCGAGCGGGCTTTCCGGTGCGCGACCGGGAGCGCACGGTGTCGCGCGAACGGGCGGCGATCATCTTCTCGCGGAAGATCTCCGAGGTCTCCGACTCGCTGGTGGCCAGCCAGACCGAGCCGGTCCAGACGCCCGCGGCGCCCATCGCCATGCAGGCCGCCATCTGGCGGCCGGTCATGATGCCGCCCGCGGCCAGCACCGGAACGTTGCGGATCGGCTTGATGGCGCGCAGCACCTCCGGGACCAGCACCAGGGTCGAGATCTCGCCGCAGTGCCCGCCGGCTTCTCCGCCCTGGGCGACGATCACGTCGACCCCCGCCTTGACCTGACGGACCGCGTGCTCCGGCGCGCCCGCCAGCGCCCCTACCGGCACGCCGTGCGCGTGCCCCATGTCCAGCATCGACTGCGGCGGCACGCCGAGCGCGTTGACGATCATCTTGATGGGGTGGCGAAAGGAGACCTCGAGCAGCTTGAGCGCCGTCTCCTCCTGGAAGGGAGAGGGCGCGTTCGAGTGCAGGGCCGGCGAGCCCTCGAGCGCCGGCGTCGGATCGACGCCGTGCGCGATCAGCAGGTCGCGGACGAAATCCTTCTGCTGCTTCGGGATGCGCTCGGCGAGGGCGCGGGTGGTCACGTCCTTCTCGCCGCGGATCGCCAGGTTCTCGGGAATGAGCACGTCGACGCCGTACGGCTTGCCGTCGACGTGCTCGTCGATCCAGCGCATCTCGAGCTCGAGCTGATCGGGCCGGAAGCCCACCGCTCCGAGGACCCCGAAGCCGCCCGCGCGGCTGACGATCGCCACCACGTCACGACAATGGGTGAACGCCAGCAGGGGAAACTCGATGCCAAGAATGTCACAAATCGGTGTCTTCATCCGCTCGTTCCTCGCCGGCCCGTCCGGGGTCGTCTCGTTCGTCTCGCAGTCTCGTGGTGCCGGCGGTCATCCTATGCCCGGGAGAACTGCCGGTCGGGACTCATAACACGTTCCTCGGTCCCCCGCGCTACTGCCCGAGCGGGGGTGCCGTCCTGGACGGCACCCGAGCGGGGCGTGCCCGAGCGGGGGCGGAATTCTTTGCGTCCGACTCCCCGGGTGATACGTCGAGGCTGGCCGAGGCAGCAGGTAAGGAGGACTCGTGTCCGATCTCGCGTATGATTCCGCCGTCGATCTGGCGCGCAAGATTCGCCGGCGAGAGGTCTCCAGCAGAGAAGCCTTGGAGTATTTTCTCGCGCGCATCGCCCGTCTCGATCGGACCATCAACAGCGTCGTCACCATCGACGCGGATCGGGCGCGCGCCGAAGCGATTGCGGACGACGAAGCCTTGGCGCGGGGAGAAGTGCGCGGGCCGCTGCACGGCGTACCGATGACGATCAAGGACTCCTTCCAGACCGCGGGGATGCGTACGACGTCGGGCGCGCCGGAGCTGGCCGACTTCGTGCCGCGAGAAGACGCTTGGCCGGTGGCCCGTCTGCGCGAAGCCGGGGCGGTCATTTTCGGCAAGACCAATCTGCCGATCTACGCGGGCGACCTGCAAAGCTACAACGAGGTCTTCGGGACGACGAACAACCCCTACGATCCGACGCGCACGCCGGGGGGCTCGTCGGGTGGTTCCGCCGCCGCGCTCGCCTGCGGGTTCACCCCGCTGGAGCTCGGCAGCGACATCGGCGGCTCGATTCGCCTGCCGGCTCACATGTCGGGGGTGGTCGGGCACAAGCCGAGCTATGGCATCGTGCCGGCCCACGGACAGATCCCGGGGCCGCCCGGGACCTTGACCCTGGCCGACCTCGCGGTGGTCGGGCCGCTGGCCCGAACCGTCGAGGATCTCGAGCTCGCTCTCGGTCTCCTCGCCGGCCCGAATCGCTGGGAGCAGCCGGCCTGGCGCCTGGAGCTGCCTCCTCCCCGACGGCGGACCCTCGCCGAATACCGCATCGCCGCCTGGCTCGACGATCCGCGATGTCGCGTCGAGCCGGAGGTCGGAGCTCTGCTCGAGAGCGCGGCTCGCGCGCTCGCCGACGCGGGGGCGCGGGTGGATCCGCAGGCGCGTCCGGAGTTCTCCCTGGAGAAGGTCGCCGACACGTTCTTCGCGCTCTTGCAGGCCGCGCTGGCGGGCGGGACGTCTCGCGACCGCATCGAGGCGTACGCCGCCTCGACGGGCGATGCGCCGCTGGCGAGCACGCGCCGCCTGGTCGCGATGCGGCACCGCGAGTGGCTCAGCCACAACGAACGACGCCTGCAGCTGCGCCGATCCTGGGAAGCGTTCTTTCAGCGGTGGGACGTCGTGCTGCTGCCGGTCATGCCCTGCCCCGCCATCCCGCACGACCAGACGGAGCCGCAGGCGGCGCGGCTCGCGCGGGTCGGGGGCGAGCAACGCCCGTACTGGGACCTGGTGACCTGGATGGCGCCGGCCGGCGCTTGTTACTTGCCGGCGACGGTCGTGCCCGTCGGGCGTCTGAGCAACGGGCTGCCGGTCGGCATTCAAGTCGCCGGACCCTACTTGCACGACCGCACGACGCTGGACGTGGCCAAGCATCTTCTCGGCAGGATCGGCGGCTGTCCGCGTCCCGCCGGGTTCTGAACGACCGGGCGGAGGGTGGATCTCGAACCGCGCCCGGCGCCCGGTTCGTCGCGACGTTCGATCCGGCGAGCGTCGCCGGTTTGACCGCGATCGCGCCCCGCGGCTAGTGGGCGTCGAGGGAGGTGGCCCATGGCACGCATCGACGGTGGCGAGATGGTGATCCGCGTCCTCGAGAGCCACGGCATCCGCGAGATCTTCACGCTTCACGGCGGCCATCTCGACGCGATCTACCAGGCGGCGCTCGACCACGAGGTCCGGCTCATCGACACTCGCCACGAGCAGGCCGCCGGACACGCCGCCGACGGCTGGGCGCGCACCACCGGCCGGCCGGGCGTCGCCATCGTGACCGCGGGGCCGGGCGTCACCGACGTCGTCACCGGCATCGCCAACGCCTACCTCGACTGCGTTCCAACGCTGTTCATCGGCGGCGCCGCGCCGCTGGCCGACGCCGAGACGCTGCCGCTCCAGGGCGGCTTCGATCAGCTCGAGATGGTCCGGCCGATCACCAAGTGGGCGTTCCGCGTCACCCACACCCACCGCATCGCCGACCTGGTCGCGCAGGCGCTGCGCGTGGCGACCACCGGCCGCCCCGGTCCGGTCTTTCTCGAGATCCCGATCGACGTGCTCTTCGCCCGCGTCGACGAGGAGCGCGTGCTCTTCCCGAGGAAGATCCGCCCCGAGACGGCCCCCGCGCCGCCTCCCGAAGCCGTCGAGCGCGCCGTCGAATGGCTGCGCGGCGCCGAGCGGCCGGCGATCCTCGCCGGCGGCGGGGCGTGGTTCTCGGGAGCGGGCGACGCGCTGATCGCGTTCGCCGAGCGCAGCGGGATCCCGGTCTTCGCCAACGCCAAGGCGCGCGGCCTCGTCCCCGACGACCACCCGCTGGCGGGACGAGGCTTCGCGAACCTCGCGACCATGGCGCTGATGGGGGGAGGAGCACCCGACGTCGTCCTGCTGCTCGGCGCCCGCCTCGGGCTCTTCACCGGCGGGCGGTCGAGCCCGATGATCCCCGGCCAGGCGCGCGTCATCCAGGTCGACATCGCCGGCGAGGAGATCGGAAGGAACCGCGACATCGACCTCGCGATCGTCGCCGACGCGCGCGAGACGCTGCGCGCGCTCGACGCCGCCGCGCGGGAGTGGACCTGGCCGGACCGCGCCGCCTGGCGAAGCGCCGTCGGCCGGGCCCGCGACGCCCACCGTTCGCTGTTCGCCGAGGCCGTCGAAAAGCAGACCGCGCCGATTCATCCCTACCGCCTCGCGCACGCCATCGCCGCCAGCGTCGAGCGCGACGCGATCCTGGTCGCCGACGGCGGCGAGACCTCGTCGTGGCTCGACATGGTCGCCGAGGTGCGGGGCGGAGGGCACTGGCTGTCGCACGGCTACCTCGGCTGCCTCGGCACCGGCCTGCCGTTCGCGATCGCCGCCAAGGTCGCGCACCCCGATCGGCAGGTCCTGTGCATCACCGGCGACGGCTCGGTCGGGCTCAACTTCGCGGAGTTCGACACCATGGTCCGGCACCGGCTGCCGATCGTCACCGTCGTCAACAACGACCGGCAGTGGGGGATGTCGCGCCACGGCCAGGACCTCGTCTACGGAAAGGATCGTCGCGCGGTGACCGAGCTCGCCGCCACGCGCTACGACCTGGCGGCGGCGGGGTTCGGCTGCCACGGGGAGCACGTCGTAGAGCCGCAGGATCTGCTGCCGGCCTTGAAGCGCGCGCTCGACAGCGGCCAGCCCGCCTGCGTCAACGTGATGACCGACCCCGAGGTCATCGCGCCGCTGACGCTCGCCATGTACGGGGCGTTCCAGGCTTCCTCCGCGAGCGCCAAGGGAGCGGCCCGCGACACCGACAAGGTGGCCATGCCCTACTACGGCGAAGGGGATACCTGAGCCGGCCGCGCACCGAGGCCGAAGCGGATTCCCGTTTCCGACGAAGCGGAACGGCGCCGCGGATGGAGCTTCCACTTCTCCGGATCTCGTCGACGACGACGAGCCCGGCCCACCATCGAGACAAGAGAGGCCCTCGGCAGGAGGCGCGAGGCGCCTCGGATGGGAGACCGTCTTGCGGCCTCCTGCGAAACCGCGCTACGGCCGGTGCTCGGCGAAGATGGTGATCCTGCCGTCCTTGTGCACGGCGAACACCGAGTAGGCCTGGGGGTTCGCGCCCTCCATGCCCGGCGACCCGATCGGCATCCCGGGAACCGCGAGGCCGGCGATGTCCGGGTGCTCGGCGAGCAGGCGCGAGATGTCCTCCTGCGGCACGTGTCCCTCGATGAAGTAGCCGCCGACGAAGGCCGTGTGACAGGAGGAGGCGCCGGACGGCACGCCGAGCTCGTGCTTCACCGGACGGAGATCCTGGACGTCCGAGACCGTGACCGTGTAACCCCGGCTGCGCAGGTGCTCGACCCACTTCCGGCAACAACCGCAAGTCGCCGACTTGTAAACCTGCATGGCCGGCGGCTCGGCTTCGACCCGCTGAGCCCCGAGCACGGCCCAGGCCGCGAGAACGAGTGCGCCGATTACGGGAATGCGCATCATGGGTCGCCAGCTTCGCTCATAGCACGGCGCGACGGGCGAGGGAGAGGCATGGCATGGGACGGGCTCGGCGTTCGGGGGCACGGCGCGGCCCGCGCCGCCCGCGGCGCCCCGACCCGCCCTATCCGACTCGCTTCAGCGCCACCACGGGAATCTGCCGCTCGGTCTTCTTCTGATAAGCGGCGTAAGGCGGGTAGATGCCGACCATCAGCTCCCAGAGCTTCGATCGCTCCGCTCCCTCGATGGTCGATGCCCTGGCTCGAAACCGATCCGTCCCCACCTGCACCTCGACGTCGGGGTTGGCGGCGAGGTTCCGATACCAGCCCGGGTGCTCCGGCGCGCCTCCCTTGGATGCGATCACGACGACAGCCCCTTCGGTCTTGCCGTAGATGAGAGGCACGAGCTGCCTCGCGCCCGACTTGCGGCCGGCCGTCGTGAGGAGGAGCGTCGGCAGCGGGCCCGGCCCGCCGACGACCGACGAGTCCCACATGTGCCCTTCCCTGCCGCCGCTCTCGAGGTACTGCTTCACGTGAGTCTGAATCCAGCCGGGCATGCCGGCGGGAACCTTCGCGTCTGACATGATGGCCTCCGATCCGTCGGCACCGACTCTGGATGTCCCGATCGGCCGATGCAAGTCCCCGGGCCCGCCGGGCGGTCGTGAACGTGCTTCGTGAACGCATGATCGCGTTGCGCGCGACACCGGACAACGATTAACTTACCGGCATGCCGATGCAGCGAGCCCCGCGGGCGTCCTTCGAGCGTATGAACGCGACGCTGCTTGCCTGCCCGAAGTGCCGGGTCGCGGTGCCGGTGCGAAAGCGTCTGCTGCTCGTTCTACCGAACGGCGAGAAGTACGAGTACGTCTGCCCGCAATGCGGCTCGACCTGCGGCGACACTATCGAGCCGCCGGCTCGGCCGTTCTGAGCCTTGGCAGGGCTTTCACGCCACCCGGATCGGCGTTCCCCGGGCCCCGGCATCGCGGCCGGATCGCGGTTTTCTCGAGGAGCGGTACGACATCTTCCGGCGGGCGTAGCAGTCAACCGTTGACCGCCCGGTAGCGTCAACGGAGCAGCTGAAAGAGCCTGACCAGCCCTTCGGTATCGCGGCGGCAATAGGCGAGAAGCTGGCCGCGCAGCTCCGCCCGGCGCTGCGGGGTGGTCCCCGGCGCCGCCAGCTCGAGGTACGCGAGAGAGGCGAGCCCGCCGTCGCGGATCGCGAGGTCGTCGTAGCCGAGCTCCTGCACCAGCGCGGGCAAGACGCTCTTCAGCGAAAAGGAGCCGTTGAAGGCTTGGTCGTAGACGTGCTTGCGGATGACCGAGAGAAGGTCGAGCAACCGCGGCCGCACGCGCGAGATCTTGCCCGCGAGGTCGGGAAGCCACGCGGCGAGATCGGCGAGGCGGCTCTCCTCGTAGCCCGAGTACACGACCACCGTGCCTTCGCCTCCGAGCGTGCGGAGCAGGCTCTCCGCGAACTCGCGGCGTGGATCGCCGCCGCCCTCGTGCAGGTGCTCGTGGTGATGGAGAGCGCCGTCCTCCCGGAGAACGTGGTCCGACCACTGGACCGGGAGCGTGTCGTAGGGACGCGTGCCCGGATGGAGCGGCAGCGCCGGCGTGATGGTCTCGAAGTCGATGAAGTGGACGGGGAAGACGACGCCCGCGAGCACCGCGCGGATCGCCGGATCGCAGAACCGCTCGCCGCTGCGGATCGCCTCGAGAGCGCGGCGCTGGTGCGGCGAGAGCCCCGGAAAGTCGAGCGGGATGTCGTCGAGACCTGCGATTCCGGCGGCGGCCAGCCTCGCGCGCAGCTTGCGACCCGCTTTCGGGAGCTGGAACAGCGGATCGTCCGGCAGGCCGTCGTGGCAGTGGTCGAAGAACGGGCACGTGTATGGAGTCTCGCAATGCGGCCCCACCTCGATCGCCGGAGGCTCGGCGCTGCGCAGCATTGCGCGCATGCGATCGAGGTGGCGGAGCACCCCGCCCCGCAGCGCGCGCGCGACTTCCGTCAGGTCCACGCGCGCGAAGAGCCGCGCGAGGTCGTAGGCTCCGCCCGGATGGACGTAGGTCCGATCGAGGTGCATCAGCTCGGCGCGGCGAATCCGGATTCGCGAGCCTTCGAGGACGGCGAGCTGGACCGCGACGTCCCATTCGTGCTCGAGCTTCGGGCGGGTGGTCGACTTCACCTCGACGAGGTCGAAAAGGCCCTCGGCCACGCGGACCAGGACGTCGGCGCGGATGCGCACGGCGTCCCAGGTGAACGCCGCCTCGTAGATCGCGGGCAGCGACGGATCGGCGAGAGCTCTTCGCGTCGTCGCTTCGGCTTCCTCTTGGTGAAGGTGGTCCTCGCCGACGAGCAGGCCGCGCGGGAAGCGCCCGCGGGCGAGGACGCCGACGGCGGTGCCGGTGTCGAAGACCGATTGGGTGAAGGGGTCGGCGGGCGGCATGAGCTCGGGCGCGAAGCATTCGAGGTAGAGTCGCTTGTGGCACTGGAGGCCCGAGAGGAAGCGGGACTTGGAGAGCTTGGGGATGTCGTCGCGAGCGGCCATTGCCCGACAATAGACCCCTTATTGGACAACCTCTGACGAGGCGCCACCGGAGCGCTCGGTAGCGGTTGTCGACGGCCGCCGTTGGAATCCCGACGAAGCCGTGACCATTGATGGGCAACGCCTGGCGAGGACTACGAGCCGGCCAGACCTCTCGGGTCTTCGCTGATTTCCACGAGCGGCTCGCCGGCTCTGAGGAGCTCGCATGCCTTCTGCCAGGTGCGCGCGATCAGGTCGGCGAGACGACGGTTGTCGAGGTTGCCGCACGTCACCCAGACGATCTGCGGGGGTGACCCGAGACGATCGACGAGCTTTACGAAATCGAGATCCTTCGTTACCACCACGGCCTTGGCAAGCCGAGCCTTCTCGAACACCTCCCGATCGTCGGCTCCGAGAAGGCCCAAGTCGACTACGTGAGATGCTCGCAGCCCGGGAACTTTCTCTAGCCACTGCGCCAAGACGGGAGGAAGCTGAGCGTCTACCCGGACCAGCAGCGGCTGGTCTTCCACCGCCATCTACGCCGCCAACGTCGGATGGTCGAGTCGCCTGGCGGCGTACCGCAGGCAAGCGGTGATGTCTTCCGCCTGCAGGTACGGAAACTCGACCAGGATCTCTGCGGGCGTCTGTCCGGCCGCGAGTAGCTCGAGCACGTCGATAACCCGTATCCGCATCCCGCGAATGCAAGGGCGGCCGCCGCACTGGTTGGGATTGATCGTGATGCGGTCGAGAATATCGGGCAAGGCGTTCTCCTGATACCGAGAGCGTAACAGACCCGCTCTCCTTTGGGTACAGTCTCTCGGGTTGCGACTGGATCACCCCCTTCGGCGCCTCGATGTCCTGGAGTTGCCCCGGCTATGCAAAGCTCCGCATAGCCGGGGCAACTCCAATGCCGAGCGAAATCCGCTCTTCTTCAACGGGCTGTTGCCGACGTCGTCGCGGCGAGGAGCGGTGTTCCGCCCGAGACGATGGCAGAGCTCCAGCGCCTTCCGGGCGTCGGCATGTACACGGCGGCCGCGTGGCTCTCACTACACCGGGGCAGGCGCGCGGTGATCATCGACGCCAACGTCGCGCGCTGGCTGAGCAGGGTGACGGGACTGCCCTATAACCGCGATCCACGCCACGTGCGCTGGGTTAAGAAGCTGGCGGACGAGCTCACGCCGCAGCGGGCATTCCGCGAGTACAACTACGCGGTGCTCGACTTCACCATGAGCATCTGCGTTCCTCGGAACCCGCGTTGCGACGTCTGCCCCATGCTGAGCGAGTGCCGGTACGGTCAGGCGCGACTTCGCGCTGGGGCGTTAAACAAGCCGCTCTCGCGCCCGGCCGAACCGGCGCCCGTCGTTAAATAGGGCGTCGTGCTCTCTGCCCGCCCTCCGACCCGCAGAGCACGATCGGCGCCGAGACCGGGCGCCCGTGGCGGCCTGCGTCATCTCTACCGGCGCCGCGCCGAGAGCCGGCGCGGACGGCCGCCGCGCGCAAAGGTCCGCGGAAGCTGGCCGTTCTACGACGAAGCCCCGGCCGTCGCCGGCCGGGGCTCGTGTTAAAAGGCGCGGCCCCACCGGTTGGTGGTGCCGCATGTATGGCTCCCCATTCGGTCGACTACACCAACCAAGTTCTCAGGTCGGGGCGCCGAGATTCAACTCGTTCTCGGGCGAATTCCCCTGCCTGGTCCATGGGTTGCGTGATGGCGCTGTGAGCGACCCGGGAATGCTACCCCATCCGGCAGTAGCACCCGCGCGGCCGCGGCCTCACCTCAAGCAGCAGCAGTCTCCTCCGGCGGTCGGATGCCCCGGAACGCTCGCCACAGCAGCAGGTCGTAGGTGATCTTCATCCCCGCGCCGATGACCAGCGGCAGGTACATCGAGTCGCTGTTCATGAGCGCCCCCGCGAACGCGGGAGCGACAGCCCACGCACCGAGCCGAACAAGGTTCGTGATCCCGGACGCGAAGGTCCGCTCGTCTGGCTGCACCACCGCGAGCACGTACGACTGGCGCGTTGGCACGTCCATCTCCACGAGCCCTTCACGGAGAAGGAACAGCACCGCGGCGATCGCGAAACTCGGCGCGAACGCCACCGTCACGAGCAGCAGGCTGGAGGGGATGTGCGTGAACACCATCGTGTTCACGAGCCCGAAGCGCTTCGCAAGCCACGCCGCTCCGAGATGCGAGGCGGCGTTCATGAGTCGCGCACCGAAGAAGAGCGCGCCGATGACGCCTTCGGTTACGCCGAAGCGCTCGAAGAAGAAGTACGAGAGGAGCGCCGTCGTGAGAAAC